>JBPCWF010000488.1:0-4737 GCA_051009775.1 Hyphomicrobiales bacterium
TATTCTGCTTTTCCGCCGACGCGCTCGCCGGCCAGGCGCGCGTATTCCTCTCCGGCTTCCCGGGCGAGGTGACTTACGCCGTCAAGGCCAACCCGTCGCCCGGGATCATCGATGTCCTGAGCCGACAGGGCGTCACGGCATTCGACGTCGCCTCACCCGCCGAGATGGCCCTGGTCCGCTCCGAGGCACCAAGAGCGGGGCTGCACTACCACAACCCGGTCAAATCCCGGCAGGAGATCGAGCAGGCCTATCACCGGTTCGGCATCCGTCATTTTGCCGCCGATGACGAGGCCGAGTTGCACAAGCTGGCCTCGACCATCGCGGACCGCGGCAGCGTGGAGGCGGTGATCCGCTTTCGCGCCGGGCAGAACCGGGCGGGGCACGACTTCTCGACAAAGTTCGGCGCCGAACCCGCCCATGCGGCCGCCCTGCTCAAGCTTGCCCATGAGCTGGGGTTCAGGCTTGCGCTCACCTTTCATCCCGGTTCCCAGTGCCTCGATGCCCGCTCCTATGTGGAGAACATCGAGGCCGCGGGCGACATCTGCGGGCGGGCGAATGTCGGGATCGGCCGGCTCAATGTCGGTGGCGGCTTTCCGGTCGCCTATCCGGGCGAGACCGTTCCGCCGCTGTCCGCGTTCTTCTCCGCCATTGCCGAGGCCACGGTGCGTGTGTTCGGCCAGGAGCACCCAACCCTCGTCGCCGAGCCTGGCCGGGCGCTGGTTGCCGGTTCGACGTCGCTTCTCGCCCGGGTCAAGCACCGCCGCCCGCACATCGACGACCTGTTCCTCAATGACGGCATCTACGGCGCCTTCATGGAACTGACCCAGGCCCCGGTCGACCTGCCCTGCCGGGCGGTCCGCAACGGCCGCGTGCTGGAGGGGCCGAAACAGGGCTTTGCCGTCTACGGTCCGACCTGCGATCCGCTCGACCGCCTGCCCAACCCGATTGTGCTACCGGCGGCCGTAACCGAAGGTGACTGGATCGAGTTCGGCATGGTCGGCGCCTACGGCGCCGCAACCGTGACCCGCTTCAACGGCTATGGCGCCATTTCGAGCGTGCCGGTCCAACGCGTTATCGCCTAGGGCGTTTTCCCCGCTTGCCCTTCGGCTGCTTCTTGCGTTGCAGGACACAGGGCCTGTGGTTCGGCGCCTTGTCCTTGTTGCCGGTGAAAATGGCCCCAAGCAGATTGAGCGGCAATGTCAGGGTCTCGCCGACCACCCGGCCGGCCGCTCCGCCCTTTTCGAGCTTGATTTTGGGCGCTTTGAGCGAACCGGTCACGGTGAAGGGAGAGACCGTATCGACCAGTTGTTTGACCTTCGGCCGCGGCTGGAACTTCAGATTGACCCGCTCCTTCCTGATGTCGATGCCGCCGGCCCCGACGGCCTGGACGTGTTTCGTTTCGATGATCATCGAGCGCGTCGATCCCCGGCCGTTCTTGAGCTGAAACGGCAGCACCGCACATACCAGTTCGGCCCGCCCTTTGGCCTTCGAACTGGACATCAGCCAGGACACCAGGTTCAGGCCCGAGAGGTCGAGCAGGTCGGTTTCGAGGACGCCGCCCCAGATCGAGCCCGTAACACTGCCCGACGCCGATTTCAGCGCCCGGGGCGCGGTGTTTCCCGCCATTGCCACATTGAAATTGAGGTTGAGCGAACCCGACACCAGCCGCTGCACCTGCATCTGGCGCGACAGGCTCCCCAGATTGAGCCGCGAGACTTTGCCCTTGAGGGTATGTTTGACCGGTTCCTTGCGGGTTTCGGAGCGCAGGCTCGCAGTGATCTTGCCGTTGAGAAAATTCACATTAAGCGGATCGACAAGGACCACGCCATGGCGATAGTCGACGGTTGCCTTGACCTGCCCCGCGCTCTTGCCCGCGGCGACACCACCGGCAATCCGGGCGAAGTCGATGTCGATCCTGGCGCGGATCGCATCCACGAACGCATCGCTGAAATCGATCCGGTCGACATCCCGCTTCGACGCGATCCTGAACAGACTGACCAGCCCGCCAACGTCGTCAAGATGCAGGCTGGCCGACTTCACGCTGCCGTCCAGCCTGGGCACGCCGTCTTCGAGAGACCCGCGCAACCCGATATCGAGCCGCGTCGCCTCGACCGACAGCACACCGATGAGACTGGGCACAAGTTCCGACAAAGTCACGGTACCGCGAAACGACACCTTGCCGACCTTGCCGATATTCTGATCCAGCGCGGCGGCGAACGCAGTCAGATCGCTTATCTCCAGATCGGTGTCCACGGTGACTTCATTCGCCTGCGAAGCCTCCCGGTCGGCAAGTTTTAGGGCCATTTTCAGGAGATCGCTCTCGGTGATTTGGGCGTGCAACCTGTCGATGGAAAAGTCACCGTTTATGCCTGTGATGGCGATGTCACCGGTCAGGCGTCCGAGCGCCGCCTCCGCGCCACTGCCTTCGAACGAAAGGGCGGAGGCGCCCGGCATGTCGATCGTACCCTCGAGCAGTATACCGCTCAGATTGAGCAGATCGAGTACATGGCCCTTAAGATCCAGAGTGCGCCGTTCCGGTGGCCCGTTGAGCACATGGATGCCCTCGATCCTCAGTTCGCCGTTCTGGCCTTTTGCGACGCGTTCCACCGAAATCGGTCCGATACCCTTCAGTTCGGCCGATAACGACGTCGAGAACACATTGAGCCGCTTGACCGTGATCGCATCGATGTCGCCGGTGACCAGCCCCTTGAAGCCGACCACGTCGAAATCCAGGAAGGTCGCATCTTCGGGCTTCACCGGCAGTTTCTCCGGCGCTCTGCCGTCGATTTCGAGGTTGATGCCGTGCATTTCGACCAGGTTCTCGATCCTGCCCTCGATCTTGACCTTGTAGCCATCCGTTATGTTGAGCGCGAACGCGATCTCGGTTGCCTCGATCCTGTTGAGCGGTCCGGACAGCTTGGCCTTGGTCGTGCTTGCGGCATCGAAATCCGCGACAATTCCGAACATGTTCAACACTGCCGAAACGACCGACGAGGAGTCGTCCAGTTCCGCGTCGATCACGGCAATCCTGCTCGAAAGATCGATGTTGCCGGCAACCCGGGAAGTCGCCCCGGCCACCTCCACACCCATCTGAAAAGGCCCTTCCTGACCCCCGCTTCTCCTGGGATTGGGGAAATCGCCCGACAGCGACAAGGGCACCCGGTTTAGGGTACCGGCGGCCGTGATGAAGATCCGCCCACCGTCCTCAGAGACGCTGGAATGCGCTTCCTTGATGACCAGTGTTTCGTTCCAACCTGCATCGTCGTCGCGGAAATTGATTGTCAGGTCGCGGAGAACCATGTTTTCGGCAGCCGGATTGCTCAGGAACCACTCCGGCACGCCTGCCAGGTCCTCAGCGGCATCTTTACCGCCCTTCGCGCCGCTTTGCACGGCCTGCGGATCTCCTGACGCATTCAGCTCGATATCAACGCCCTCCAGGTTGATCGACAGGACCTCAAAGCCCTGTGTCAGGGACTTCAGGAGGGGAAACGAAAATTCCAGATGATCGATATGCTCTCTGTACGTGGTCTGGTATTTGACCAGGGCTCCGATTTCGGTGCCATCGACGCGCACACGGGTGACCGCCCCGAACGCGATGTCGACCTCGCCCAGAACCTGGACGTCACGTTCAAGGAGTCTGGTGAGGATGCTGGTGGCGACCTGTTGTCTGACACCGAGCAGCGGCGCAGTGCTCAGAACCAGCGGCGCCAGGAACAGCACAAGTACGACCGCCACGACGGGAACGGTGATCAGGTAACGCAGTTTGAACAGCTTCATCACATTGCCTTGTCCCGGCTGCCGGGGCCGCGCCAGGCCAGCGCACTGTGGCGCGCCGTCCAGTTTCCGCTCTCAGGGACCATGTTAAGAGGTGCTTGTGCGGTGCCGCAAGTGTCCGTGCCGGGGTATCGCGTGTCTGGTTCTTCACGAACCCCGCCGTCCGGCCGGTCTCCGGCAACAAAAAAGAGCCCCAAGCGGGGCTCTTGTACAGATCTGCAGAGGTCGAGCCGGCTATGCCGCTGCCTCTTCCTCGCCGGTCTCTTCCAGATCGGGACGGGGGCCTGAGTCCTGGCCGCGCGCCTCCGGATCCCTGTCGACCAGTTCGATGACCGCCATGGGCGCGGAGTCGCCATAGCGGAAACCGGCCTTGAGGACCCGCGTATAGCCGCCATTGCGCTCCTGGTAGCGCGGGCCCAGCGTTTCAAAAAGCTTGGCCACCATCGGCTTGTCGCGCATCTGGGCGATCGCCTGGCGGCGGGCATGCAGGTCGCCCCGTTTCGCCAGGGTGATCAGTTTCTCGACCACCGGCCTGAGCGACTTGGCCTTGGGCAGGGTCGTCACGATCTGCTCGTGCTTGATCAGGGCCGCGGCCATATTGGCGAACATGGCCTTGCGATGGGACGCGGTCCGATTGAGCTTGCGCCCGGCTTTGCGATGTCGCATCGCGGTTCTCCTCACTTCACCTGCGGCCGGCGGCACTCGCGCGCCGGCGCAACCAAACTCCAGAGCGTGTCGCGATCATTCTGATTCGCGTCATCGCCCTAGCTCTTTGTTAAAGCGTGTCTTTTTCCCGAAACCGGTGCCCACTTTCGGGAGACATGCTCTAGGCTGCGGCCACCGACTTGAGAAATTCGGATACGCGCTCGCGCAAATCCGCCGCCTGTTTGCCAAGCTCCTGCGACGCCATGTTGACATGGCCGGCGGATCGCGCCGTTTCGTCGATGGCGCCGGAGATATCCC
>JBPCWF010000489.1:0-3199 GCA_051009775.1 Hyphomicrobiales bacterium
TCGATGCCGGAAAGCGACAGCCAGATCGGAAACACCATGAACGGCATGTAGGCCGTTATCAGCCCGAGATAAACGGCGAAATCGGAATAGAGCAGCCAGTCCAAGGGCGCATCCGTCAGCCCGAGCGCCATGAGCGTGCTGTTGACCGGGCCGGTGCGCGACAGGAGGTCGGACCATGCGAAGGTGCGCACCACATAATTGACCAGAAACGGCACGGCAAACAGAAACAGCACCGGGCGGACCAGGGAAGCGCGCAGCCGCGTGGCGATGAGATAGGCGATCGGGTAGGCGATGAGGATCATCAGCACCGCCGCGCTCGCCGAGACCCAGAGACTGCGCCCGAGAACCTGCAGGCGCACGCCGGAAAAGAACGCGGCATAATTTGCGAACGTGAAGTCCGGCCGCATGCTGAAGCCGGTCTTTGTCCAGAAACTGACAATCAGAGTGATCGCCAGCGGCCCGGCGATCAGGGTCACAATGACTGCGAGCGGCAGTCCGAGGACCGCCGCCCGTATCAACGTGTCACGACCGATCGAAGGTCTCAGGCTCATGCCGCCTTGAAGCGTTGCCACTCTTCTTCATAGACGTCGACATGGGTCGGCCAGCGGTTCTGCCAGGTGCCGCCCTTCTCGAACTTGGCCTTTACGCCGTCGGTGATCTCCTTGACCCTGAGCGCCTCTTCGACGCTGAACTCCTTGGAGTTCTTGGTGGCATAGTCCGCGGCCAGCGGATTGGTCATGTAGCCGCGCAGCAGGGTGATCTTGGCGCCGTACCAGCCGCCCAGCATGAAGTCGAGCAGCGCATATGCCGCGGCGAGATCCACCTCGCTCCTCTCCGGATTGTTGACGATGTAGGCCGCCATCGCCCACAGGAGATAGCCCTCCTTCGGGTCCGCATAGCGTGCGTTCGTGCCCTTGTCCTTGGCGACGAACACCATCGGTTCCCAGCAATCCATCACATGGACTTCCTTGGTCGTCAGCAGGTTGACCGCCTGCTCGAAGCTCGACCAGATGACGCGGAATTGTCCGGCATTCTTCTTTTCGATCAGGAAATCGATGACGGTCCTGACCTCTTCCGGGGTCATGTCGGCGGGATTGGCGATCTTGGCCTGGCCGCTGTGATTGAGGAACAGAGCGGTCTTCTGTCCGGCGGTGGTGTAGTTGTCCTCCAGTGAGACGAACCCCTTGAACTTGGGGTCGAACAGCGCACCATAGCTGTCGAGATCGCCGGTCTCGTCCGGCAGATAGGCGAAGCTGTCGCCCTGCAGCACGGTCGGCACGCCGTAGATATCATCCTTGTGGCCGATGAACTCGAAGCCGGGCGTGCCCTTCGCCAGGTGGCTGCCGATATAGCTGTTGGCCGCCCAGTTCGGCATACGCGACGTATCGAGCTTGCGGATCAGATCGTTCTGCACCAGCGGCTCCTGCATGCCGCCGACGATGTTGACGATATGGAACGTGCTCCGCCCGCCGCCGGCGAGGAGCTGGTTCACCACTGCGGATGGGGCATTGCCCATGGAGACCACGTTGACGTTGTGTCCGGTCTTCTTGGAGAATTTCGACCAGTCGCCGGTATCGCCGACGCCAATATCGGCCAGGGTCAGTTCACCGCCCGCGCGTGCATTCGTGCCGAACATCGACAATGAGAGGGCGAAGGCGCCGCCCGCCGCGCCGAGTTTGAGCGCCTCGCGCCGGTTGAAAATTCTGCTGTCTGTCATCTCACGTCTCCCTGTTGCCCGGGCGTTCTGCCGCTTGGTTCGTGTTCCAGGTGAGGAGCATAGAAGGAGCCTTTTCATGCGGCAAGCCGGGAACGCAGGCAGGCCGGTTTTGCATGACGGACAGCGCCGCGTGTAGGTTAGCTGGTGTCAGCCGATCACGTGAATGGAAGGAGTAACGGCGATGGTTTCGATGACCGTCGAACTGCGCAACATCGAAGGCACCGAAGCTGCCGCGGGATGGGCCGGCGGTCATACAATTGTGGTCGACCGGCCCGACGGCAAGGCGGGCGGCATGGGGCTCGGCTTCAACGGCGCCCAGCTCCTGGCGTTGGCGATCGGCGGTTGCTTCTGCAACGACCTGCGTTACGTCGCGCACGAGATGGGCATCGGCTTAAGCAGGATCGCCGTCAGCGTCACGGTGGAGCTGGAGGGCGAGCCGTTGCTCACAACAGCGGCACTCATGGAAGTCGCCTGCGAAACGGCGGACGGCTCCGATCCACAAGGTATAGTCGAGCGGGCAAAGGCAAGCTGCATGGTGAGCAATTCGCTCAGCCGGGGCATTCCCGTCACGGTCCAATCTTCCAACCGGGCCGAGTTTACCTCCGCCTAGGCCCCGCCTGACTGGGCGAATGCAACCGCACTCTCCGCCCAGTTGAACCCGGATAACGTTGAAAATGCAGCGGTTACTCGCAGCCATCTAGAATTCGCGGCAGGGACTGCACGTCGATGCAATTATACCGGGAAATATCGATTGGTGTGCGTCACATTTTTTTGTCATATTTCAAACCTAACGTTCCGTACTCAAAATTACCGTGACAGATCTACATAAGAGTATCGAGGGAGGTATTGGGGATGTTTGCATACATCCGGGTAGCGTTCGTCTGGCTGGTCTCGGCCATGGGCGCAGGCGTTGTCTTACTGGCGCCACAGGCGATGGCCGGTGACGTGCGGATCACACCGGACACGGAACGCGCGGAATTCACAGTCGGCTCGAGTTCCTACGTAATCGAGCGCAACCAGGACAAGAACAACACGATCACGGGCACGTTCGCAAAGACGTCGCGTGCCTGTCCGCCATTCTGCATCCACCCGATGAAGGCGGCCGAGGGCGTGGAAACCGTCGGTGAAATCGAGGTTATCGAATTCCTCAAGAACAAAGTCAGCGGCGGCTCCGGGCTTCTGGTCGACGCCCGCATTCCCAAGTGGCACAAGAAGGGCACCATCCCGGGCGCGATCAACATACCGTTCACGCTGTTCTCCAAGAAGAACCCTTATCTGGACGATCTCCTGCCGGCACTCGGCGCCAAACGCGCCGGCGAAGGGCCCTGGCAGTTTTCCGAGGCGAGAGAGCTTCTCCTGTTCTGCAACGGTCCCTGGTGCGATCAGTCTCCGCGCGCGATAAGGGGATTGCTCGCGATCGGTTATCCGGCCGACAAGCTGCTCTACTACCGGGGCGGCATGCAGAACTGGTCCCTGCTCGGT
>JBPCWF010000490.1:0-7199 GCA_051009775.1 Hyphomicrobiales bacterium
CCCCTTCGAACCGGTGAACGTCGGCCAGGCGGTAAAGAAGCTCGGCCTCAGGCACGTGGTCATCACCTCGGTCGACCGGGACGATCTGGCCGACGGCGGCGCCCGGCACTTCGCCCGGACGATCAGCGCGATCAGGGAGCGAACCCCGAGCACCACGATCGAAGTGCTGACGCCCGATTTTCTGCGCAAAGATGGAGCGCTGGAGATCGTGGTCGAGGCGAAACCCGACGTCTTCAACCATAATCTCGAAACGGTTCCCGGGCTCTATCTCAATGTCAGGCCCGGTGCGCGCTATTTCCACTCGCTGCGCCTGCTGCAGCAGGTCAAGGAAATCGACCCCGACATCTTCACCAAATCCGGCATCATGGTCGGCCTCGGCGAAAAGCGCGAAGAAGTGCTCCAGGTGATGGACGACCAGCGCGCCGCGTCGATCGATTTCCTGACCATTGGGCAATATCTCCAGCCGTCACGCAAACACCATCCGATCGACCGCTTCGTCACGCCGGAAGAGTTCAAGTCCTACGAGACCATTGCCTATTCCAAGGGGTTTCTCCTGGTGTCGTCGAGCCCTCTCACCCGGTCGTCGCATCATGCGGGCGACGACTTCCAGAAGCTGCGCGCCGCGCGGCGGGCCAAACTCGGGGCCGCGTGACGTCCGGCCCGTCTTGTCATGAACACCTACCAGGTCACCGAACGGCTGCCTTACTCGGCGCAACAGATGTTCGATCTCGTTGCTTCGGTCGAGAACTATGCCGAGTTCATGCCGCTATGCGAGCGTTCGGTCATCACCAGCCGGCGGACGCTCGACGATGGCGGGGAGGAAATCGTCGCGATCCTTAAAGTGGCTCACAAAAAGTCCGGATTGAGCGATCAGTTTGAAAGCCGGGTCCATGTAGACCGCACCGCTATGACCATAACCGCGGTATCCGAAACCGGCCCGGTACGCCGTCTGGAGAATCGCTGGACCTTCCGCGATCTGGACGACGGGCGCTCGGAAACAGACTTTTTCATTGCTTATCAGATGCGAAACTGGCCGCTGCAGATGCTTATGAGCACCATGTCGGCGCGCATTTTCGACAGGATTGCCGCGGCTTTCAGACAGCGCGCGGTCAATGTTTACGGCTAGGGACACTTGAATTGTGTTCACCTAGACCTCACATTTCCTTGAATTAGAGACGTTCATTTTGCAAACTGTGCCCCATACGGGGCAGTCATGTGTTCATTATTTGGTTTGGGACAATGCGACCCCTTGGATTCATATTTCTGATTCTGTTCGGCATGGTCGCCGGACTCTATCAACCTGCCGCGGCTGAACGGCGCGTTGCTCTGGTGATCGGCAATTCCGCCTACAAGCACACCGCGCCCCTGGATAACCCCAAGAACGACGCCGAGGCGCTGTCCGCAGCCCTCGGGCGTTTGGGATTCAAGGTCCTCAACGGCCTCGATACCGACATTCATCAGATGATCGGCCTGGTCCGTACATTCTCCAAGGAGGCGGAAAACGCCGATGTGGCGTTGTTCTACTATGCCGGCCATGGTCTGCAGGTCGACGGCCAGAATTACCTGGCGCCGATCGATGCGGAACTGAACGATCTTTCCGATCTCGATTTCGGCACCATCAAACTGTCGTCCGTGCTGCGCCAGATGAGCGGGGCGCGTAAGGCAAACCTGGTGTTCCTCGACGCCTGCCGGGACAACCCGCTGATGAAGACGCTGGCGCGCAGCCTGAACTCAGGGCGGTCGGCGTCATTCGGGCGTGGTCTGGCGCGGGTCGACGCCGGCATCGGGACCCTGGTTTCCTATGCCACCCAGCCGGGCAATATCGCGCTGGACGGCAATGACGGCCACAGCCCGTTCACCAAGGCTCTGCTCACCCATATCGAGACGCCGGGCATCGATGTCAGCACCATGATGATCAAGGTGCGCCAAGACGTCATCAAATCCACATCCAATCACCAGATCCCCTGGGACCATTCCTCGCTGACCGACCGTTTCTTCTTCAAGGCGGCGGCCACGAGCGAAGATTCCGTTGCCGCGGTGACGCGCACGGGATCGCGGGCCGCGACTTCTACGGAGGGTTCCAAGTCCCAGCGGCGGCTGGACCAGACGGTCGTGGCCAAAGAGACCGGCTCGCAGGACGACCAGACCAGCGGCACCGCCATGGAGCTGGCGTTCTGGGAATCCGTCAAGGACACCGACGACGTCGATCTGTTGCAGACCTATCTGGACCGGTACCCGGACGGCACCTTTGCCAATCTCGCCAAGGTGATGGTCGCGCGCATGCGCTATGCCGATGAAACGTCGAAGAGCGAGACCGCTGAGGCGGAAACGCCGGCCGCAGCGCAATCCCCGGCAGCCGAGGCCGAAACGCCCGCGGCGACGCAGGACGAGACCGCCCAGACCGAGACGCAGGTTGCATCGCAGGATGTGACCGCGGAAGCGGACAGCGACAGCACGTCCCAGGGCGAATCCTCAGGATTCGATATCCCGCCGCCGACAGATGACCGGAAAGCGGACACCGACACCCGGGAAACGCAAAACACGCAGGACGCGTCAACGGAAGAAACGCCGGAGATCGTTGTCGAGGCTCCTCAAGAGGATCTGGTGGCGGCCGTCGGTTCACAGGACAGCTCGGTGTCTCAAGAGTTGACCCCAGAGATCGATATTCCGTCTCCGGAAGAAGACCTGACCGAGGAGGCCGGTGGGCAAGACGCACTTTCGGCGGCTCCGGTGACGAAGCAAACTGCCAACACGGAGCCCGCAAAACAGCAAGCTGCAAAGAAGCAGCCGGTCAAGAAACAGGCGGCAAAGGCGAAAGCCAAGCTCGTGTCGCCGATCGCTAAACCCGTGAAGCCCAAGCCCAAGCCCGTAAAGCGGGTGGCCAAGTCAACCCAGCCGGCAGTTGAGCCGGCAGCACCGGCCGAGCCGGCAGCACAGGCCGAGCCGGCAGCACAGGCCGAACCGGCAGCACAGGCCGAGCCGGCAGCACAGGCCGAACCGGCAGCACAGGTCGAACCGGCAGTTGAGACGGCAGCACCGGCCTTGACCAAGAAGGCCAAGCCCGCGAAGAAGCAGCCGCAACGGGTCGCCGCGGTTGAGGCGCCGGCGCCGGCTGACGAACAGCAGACCGCCTCGGCGCGGCTCGATCGTCTGCACGCCCAGGCGGATGGCGGAAACCGCAAAGCCGCATTAGCGCTTGCCCGTCACTATGATGCAAGTTCGTTCCCGGACCCCGAGGCCGCCGCGCAATACGCCGGCATTGCCTTGCGGGATGGCGGCCGTGGTTATGCCCGTCACTTCCTGCCGGGTACGAAAGCCTGGTCTCGGGAGTTCTGGCGGTCTTTTCAGGCTCAGATGAGGTCCACCGGTGCTTACAAGGGCACGATCGACGGGCTTGCGGGTCCGGGTACGCAGCGTGGCGTGAAGATTTATGCCGGACTGCCGGCCGCAACCCTGCCGCCGCCGCGCAAGCAGCAGAAACGCGCGAAACAGCCGCCGAGGAAAAAGCGTGCCAAAAAACGCGCGCCGAGACGGCAGCGGGCAAAGCGCGACCCGTATAATCTGCCTCCGGGAGCCCGGCCGCCGGGCGCCCCGCTCAACAAGCGGCCGTACAACCACTGGTGCAAGTCGGATCCCAACAGCGCGCGCTGCACCCACCAGTAAGCTCTGATTGCAGGTGTTGCTCTAGGCGAGTGCGCTCTGCCCGAGCTGCTGCATGATCAAGTCCAATGCTGTGAGGACGGTGAGCTCGCGGACTTTGCCGCGCCCCTGATCGCCGAAACTGCAGCGCAGGTGCACGGTGTTATGCGCCTTGCGGGCACAGGCGATGTGCACCAGACCGACGGGCTTGTCCTCGCTGCCGCCGCCCGGTCCGGCGATGCCCGTGACGGCAATCGCGACATCGGCTTTCGACCGCTCCAGGGCGCCTTCCGCCATGGCGCGGGCGACCTGTTCGCTGACCGCGCCGTTTTCGCGGAACATATCCTCCGTTACGCCGAGCACCGCCATCTTGGCCTGGTTCGAGTAGGTGACGAACCCCCGGTCGAGCACGTCGGAGGATCCGGCGATCTCGGTCAGGCAGCCGGCGATCAGCCCGCCGGTGCAGGACTCCGCGGTGACAAGCGTGAAACCCATATCGCGGCAACGGTCCAGCACCGCTGCGGCCGGACTGAGAAATTCCTGAGCGAACATGACGTGTCCTTGGTGAAGGGGAGAGGTCTGCCTATAGTGGCAGGCGCACGGTTGCGGTGGCATGTGCCGCGATGCCTTCGCCCCGGCCGGTAAAGCCCAGGCGCTCGCTGGTCGTCGCCTTGACGCTGACACGGCCGATATCAAGCGACAGGATGTCCGCGATCGCCGCGCGCATGGCAGGCGCGTGAGGCCCTATCTTTGGTGCCTCGCAGACCAGGGTAACATCGACATTGGCAATGATGCCGGCGCGGTCGGACACTGTCTCGGCCGCGGCCTTGAGAAAGATATCGGATGCGGCGCCGCGCCATTGCGGGTCGCTCGGCGGAAAGTGCTGGCCGATATCTCCGTCACCGAGAGCGCCGAAGATCGCATCGGTCAGGGCGTGCAGGCCGACATCGGCATCGGAATGGCCTTTGAGGCTGGCTGAGTGCGGCACCTCGACGCCGCACAGGATGACATGGTCTCCAGGCTCGAAGGCGTGGACATCGAAGCCATGCCCGACCCTGATGTCGAGCAGTCCTGCCGCCTGGCCGACCAGCATCCGTCGCTGCGCCTCGGCGATGTCCCCGGCCGTGGTTAGCTTGCGGTTTTCGGGCGCGCCATCGACCACCACGACATCGTGTCCGCACCACTCCGCGACCGCCGCGTCGTCTGTCAGGTCGTCGCGTCCGGCCGCCTGGGCCTTGAGGTGGGCGGAGAGAATGGCATCGAAACGAAAGCCCTGCGGTGTCTGTGCAGTCCACAGCCCGGTCCGGTCGACGGTTTCGAGAATGCTGCGGCCGTCCGCGCGTTTCACGGTGTCGGCCACCGGCAGAGCCGGGATCGCGCCGGTGTGGGCATCCAGGGCCGCGATCACGCGGTCGATAAGGTCTGCCTCGACAAAGGGCCGGGCGGCGTCGTGGATCAGCACGCGCTCCGGGCTGCCTGGCTCGAGTGCGCGCAGACCGGCAAGGACCGAGCGCTGGCGGGTTTCGCCGCCGGCGACCGGAGGGCGCACATCGAGACCGGAACAGGCCTGTCTGCAGGCGTCTTCGTCGTCGGCATGGATGACGATCTGAACCTGATCGACGGCGCCATGGCGGGCAAATGCAGCGGCGGTGTGCGCCAGAACCGGGCGCCCGCCAAGGTCCGCATATTGCTTCGGAACGCTGCCGCCGGCGCGGGTGCCGCGCCCGGCGGCGACGATGAGTGCTGCTGTGGCCATGGTCCGGTCTGTTCAGGTTTCGGCGCGAGAGATGTATCAGTCCGGCGCCGGATCCGTCCAGCGCCAATGATACTTGAAATTTCCGCCGGTTTCTGGCTATTTGCTCATTCTTTAGGCGGTTAGGCAGGCTGCATAATTCATGTGCATTCAAATTGGTGGCATCGAAATCGCTGACCGGGTGTTCCTGGCACCCATGTCGGGGGTGACCGACGCCCCGTTCCGCCGGCTTGCCGGCCGGTTCGGTGCGGGACTGGTCGTGACCGAGATGATTGCCAGTGCCGATCTGGTGGAGCGGCGCGCCGATGTGCTGCGCCGGGCGCGGGGCAGGGGCATGGTCAGCCCCTTCGTCGTGCAGCTGGCCGGACGCGAAGCGCGGTGGATGGCCGCTGGAGCGCAACTGGCTGAGGATCTGGGCGCCGATATCGTCGACATCAATATGGGTTGTCCGGCCAAACAGGTGACCGGCAGCCTGTCCGGCTCCGCGCTGATGCGCGATCTCGACCATGCCCTTGAGCTCATCGAGGCGACCGTTGCGGCAGTCTCTGTGCCGGTGACGCTCAAAATGCGGTTGGGCTGGGACGACAGCTCAAAAAATGCCGCAGCCCTTGCCCGCAGGGCCGAAGCTGCGGGCATCCGCATGGTCACGGTTCACGGGCGGACCCGGTGCCAGTTCTTCAATGGCACCGCTGACTGGCGCGCGATCGCAGAGGTCAAACGGGCGGTCTCGATACCGGTTATCGCCAATGGAGACGTGCGCTCGCTGACCGATGTCCGGGCCGTGCTCGCGCAGTCCGGCGCCGACGGGGTCATGGTCGGGCGCGGCGCCTATGGCCATCCCTGGCGGCCGGGAGTTCTGGCCGCGCAGCTGAACGGCAAGGACCGGCCGATGCCCGGCCTCGCCGAGCGATGGGCGGTCGTTCGCGAACACTACGACACCATACTGACGCATTACGGCGTCGAGCTTGGCACGCGGTGCGCGCGCAAGCATCTGTGCTGGTATATCGAGCAGGTCGCCGATTGCGGCGTGGAGTTCGATGCCGCAGAAACCAAGGGCTGGCGCAAGCGCCTGTGCCAGCAGGACGATCCCGCCATCGTGCAGCGCGTGATCGATGCGTTCTATGCCCGTGCCCAAGAAAAAGCGGCGGCATAATGGGTGCGCCGCTTAAAGGTCCGGACGCGCCCCCGGCACAGGGCACCGCCGAGGCCATCCTGAGCGCATTGCCGAACCCGGTGCTCATGATCGGTTCCGACGGCATGGTGCGGTTCGCCAACGTCGCGGCGGAAGCTTTCTTTCGGGCAAGTACCACATTGTTGTGCCGGCACAGGCTGGATCAGATTGTGCCGTTCTCAAGCCCGCTTCTCTCCCTGGTCGACCAGGTCCGCAAGACCGCCGCACCGATCAATGAGTACTCGGTGGATGTGGGCACGCCGCGCACAGGCGGGCAGCGTACGGTTGATCTGCAGGTCGCCCCGGTGCCGGAACTTTCGGATGCGGTGCTGATCATGCTGCAGCCAAGGACTATGGCGCAGAAGATCGACCGTCAACTGACCCATCGCGGCGCCGCCCGCTCGGTTTCGGGCATGGCGGCCATGCTGGCGCATGAGATCAAGAACCCGCTGTCCGGTATTCGCGGCGCGGCCCAGTTGCTGGAAACTACGGTGGACGACACGGATCGTGCATTGACGCGGCTGATTTGCGCTGAGTCGGACCGGGTCTGCGCCCTGGTCGATCAGATGGAACACTTCTCCGACGAACGCCCGCTCGAAATCGAGCCGGTCAACATTCACGTCGTGCTCGACTACG
>JBPCWF010000491.1:0-8723 GCA_051009775.1 Hyphomicrobiales bacterium
GGTTAACATTGTCGTCCGATTCTCTAGAATGTTTTGCATGTCTTTGATATGCGTTTCGTAGCAACTGACCGGAAGGGTGCGACGTGAGATCTTGCGAGTGCTTGGCGGCATTGGGGCTGGTGCTTACCTTGTGTCTGACCGCGGCGCTGCCGACGGGTGCGGGCGCGGAAACCGTTGCCGCGACCATGAAACCGCCGCTGCCGAAGGCCAAGCCGGACAAGGCCGCCGTTGCGAAATCCAGGAAGGCGAGCGCCCGGACGCCGGCAAAACAGCTGTTCGGAGCCCAGGCGTCTCCGGCCAATATCAAGGCGCGCTCGCTCGGTTCCTACGCCCGGGGCTGTCTCGCCGGCGCCAAGATGCTCGACACCGACGGGCCGGCCTGGCAGGCCATGCGCCTGTCGCGCAACCGCAACTGGGGCCACCCGGCACTCATCGCCTATATCGAGAAGCTGGCCGTCGACGCCAAGCGCCTCGACGGCTGGCCGGGCCTCCTGGTGGGCGACCTGTCGCAGCCGCGCGGCGGGCCGATGCTCACCGGTCACTCCAGCCATCAGGTCGGGCTCGACGCCGACGTCTGGATGCTGCCGTCGCCCGGCAGGCAATTATCGCTCAAGGAACGCGAGCAGCTGAGTTCGATTTCCGTCATCAAGGGCCGCCGCAACATTAACTCCAAGACCTGGACCGAACGCCACGCCAAGCTGCTCAAGCGCGCGGCGTCCTATCCGCAGGTCGCGCGCATCTTCGTCCACCCGGCGATCAAGAAACAACTGTGCAAATGGGCCAAGGGCGATCGGTCCTGGCTGCGCCGCATCCGGCCATGGTACGGCCATCACTATCACTTCCATGTCAGGCTGAAGTGCCCCAAGGGCAGCCGCGGCTGCAAGAACCAGAGCGCGCCGCCGGGCGGTACCGGCTGCGGCAAGAGCCTGAACTACTGGCTGTCGGACGCGCCCTACAAGCCGAGGAAGAAGCCGAAGCGCAAGAAGCGGCGCCGCCAGATCACGCTGTCGGATCTGCCCAATGCGTGCCGCACGGTGCTCGAAGCGAACTAGAGTTAGCGCAGCATCAGGCTGACGCCGAGCACCAGAAGCACGATCAGAACCATCTTGCGGAAGGTCTCCGGCCCGATCCGCCGGCGCACCACGCCACCGAGCTTGACGCCGGCCAGTGCCGGCACGATGCCCAGGACGGAGATCGCAAGCTGGTCGAGCGTGAACAGCTCGAGCCGCGCCAGCCCGGCCGCCATGATCAGGCTCGACAGGGTGAACGAGCAATTGATCGCCTGGACCAGCCGGTTCGGATCGAGCTGCAGCGCCAGCATGTAGGGCAGGAGCGGCATCACCTGGGTGCCGGTCAGGCCGTTTATGAACCCGGTGATGAACCCGACCGGTGGCGCCAGCGGGCGCACCAGTCCGCCTTCGATGCGCGTCGCCGGCCGGGCCAGTCCATAGGCCGCGTAGAGGCACAGCACGATGCCGAGCGCCACGGCCGCGGTCGCCCCGTCGACCCAGGCGAGCAGTGCCAGCCCGCCGGCAAGACCCGGCAGAAGCGCGACATAGAGCGGCCAGAACCGCGTGACCGTCTCGCGGAAATGCCCGGCATCGCGCATCACCGTCACATTGCTCATGAGCGAGGGCACGATGATCAGAGGCAGTGATTCCTTCAGGCCGAGCGAGATTGCCAGGATCGGCAGACAGGTGGTCGAAAAGCCGAGCCCGGTGGTGCCCTTGACCAGGCCCGCGATCAGATAGGCCGCGAGCGGGACGATGAGAGAGCTGAGATCCAAGGCCGGGCGTTTTCCTGGCTTCACGTTGCCGCAGCGGCCCTTGTAGGTCAGATCGGGTTGTGACAAAAGATCGTTAGCCAATGCCATGAGCCCGACCACAGCTTCGCGACGGAACACACGATGACCGACACCCGCAAAGAGACCGACTCCTTTGGCCCGCTGGACGTTCCCGCCGACAAATACTGGGGTGCCCAGACCCAACGCTCCCTGGGCAATTTCAAGATCGGCGGCGAGACCATGCCGGCGCCGCTGGTGCGCGCGCTCGGCATCATCAAGCGCGCCGCGGCGCTGACCAACATGGAGATCGGCAACCTGGATCAGGAGATCGGCGACGCGATCGCGGCAGCCGCCCGGGACGTCATCGACGGCAAGCTCGACGACAACTTTCCCCTCGTCGTCTGGCAGACCGGCTCCGGCACCCAATCCAACATGAACGCCAACGAGGTGATCTCGAACCGGGCGATCGAGATGCTCGGCGGCGAGATGGGCTCCAAGCAACCGGTCCATCCGAACGATCACTGCAACCGTTCGCAGTCTTCCAACGACACCTTCCCGACGGCCATGCACATCGCCACGGTGGAAGAGGTCCATAACCGCCTGATCCCGGCGCTCGAGCATCTGCACGGCGCGCTCGCGGCCAAGACCGAGGCCTGGGCGGACATCATCAAGATCGGGCGCACCCACCTTCAGGACGCCACTCCCCTCACTCTCGGCCAGGAATTCTCCGGCTACACCGCGCAGCTCAAGCTCGGCATCGACCGGGTACGCGATGCCCTGCCCCGGCTCTATGCGCTGGCCCAGGGCGGCACGGCGGTCGGCACCGGGCTCAACTCCAAGCCCGAGTTTGCCGGGAAATTCGCCGGCCATGTCGCAGAGATCACCGGCCTGCCCTTCGTCACCGCGGAGAACAAATTCGAGGCGCTTGCCGCCCATGACGCCATGATCGAGATCTCCGGCGTCCTCAACACCATCGCGGCCGGATTGTTCAAGATCGCCAACGACATCCGTTTGCTGGGCTCGGGCCCCCGGTCCGGCCTGGCCGAACTTTCACTGCCCGAAAACGAGCCCGGCTCGTCGATCATGCCCGGCAAGGTCAACCCGACCCAGTGCGAGGCGATGACCATGGTCTGCACCCAGGTCATGGGCAACCATGTCACCGTGACGATCGCCGGCAGCCAGGGCCACTTCGAGCTCAACGTGTTCAAGCCGGTGATGGCATACAACGTACTGCAGTCGATCCGCATCACCGCGGAAGCCTGCGTCAGCTTCACCGACAATTGCGTCGCCGGCATCGAGCCGAACCTGGAGCGCATTTCGGAGCTGATGCAGCGCTCCTTGATGCTGGTCACCGCACTTGCGCCCAAGATCGGCTACGACAAGGCCACGGAAGTCGCCAAGACTGCGCACAAGAACGGCACGACGCTCCGCGAGGAGGCGCTGAGACTTGGCTACGTCACCGGGCAGGAGTTCGACGAGGTGGTCCGGCCCGAGGATATGATCGGGCCGAAATAGTCCCGATGTCGCGGCCGATCAAACGCTCCGTGACCATTGCCGGCCACAGCACGAGCGTCTCTTTGGAGGCGGAATTCTGGGATGCTCTCAAGACCATCGCGCGCCGGAATGAGCGCTCGGTTGCGGACATTCTTCGCGAGGTCGACGCGGGACGGGACGATGTCGGCCTGTCGACCGCCGCGCGGATCTACGCCCTGACCTATTTCAGGGTATCACCGGAACCGTCCGACGAACCGTCGCGCTGAGTGCGAGACGGCTGGTTGCGCGGCGTGATGTCGACCGGATCGCCGTACGCCGACGGCTCGTCGAGCGCCTGCCTCTCGATCTGTTGGAGGATCAGGGCATCGATGTCCTGCACGGTTATATCGTCGCCGGTGCCTGGAACCTGCGGCACAGTGGGAGCGAACTGCGTCTGCGGCGGCTCCACCAGCGGCCTGCGTTCGATCACCGTCTGTGACGGCACCGTTCGCGCGGCGTTCGGGCGCTGAGGTCCCTGGACCTGGCTTTCGGGCTTGGGCACCGCGGCCTGCCTCGGCGCACGCGGCGCGATCGGCTCTTCCTCCGTCGCGCCGGGCGGCTCGGACACGGCCTCTTCGCCCGGCTTCGTGCGTGCAGCCTTCTCGGCATCCTCCTTGGGTGCGGCTGCGCCCGGGGCCGGCACGGCCACCGGTTGCTCGGCTTCGCGCGCGGCATCGGTCGAGCCGGTCTGCACACCGTCGGCCGGCTCCTCGGTGCGCCGGACCAGAGCTTCAAGCTCGAGCCGTTCACGCTCGGCCTCGAGCGCGCGGCGCTCCTTGTCGAGCCGCTCGCGCTCAAGCCGTGCCTGTTCGCGCCGCTCGCGGTCCCGTTTCGCCTTGTCGCGCCGCGCCTGATCCTCAAGCTCCTGCAGCCGGGTGAGCCGCTCCTGCTCCTCGCGCTGCAAGCGCTCAAGCCGCTGCACACCTTCGGTCAGCCCCTTGACGATGAAGAACGAGCGCAGCTCCTTGACGTCATAGCTGCGGCCCGGCGTTGCCAGCGGACCGGCCAGAACCAGGCTGAACGACGGCGCGTCCGGATACTTCTTCAGACCGACGGTCCATTCGCTGTCCATATGCCACATCGACAGGTCGACATAGCCGCGCACGGTGCCGGAAGCCCCGGCGCCGTCGATATCCGCCTCGTCGAACTTGACCACACCGTTGCTAAGCGCGAACGCGCTGGTGAACCCGGAAAACGTCATCTCGCCGTCGGTCAGCGTGGTGCCGATCAGGCCATCCAGTTCAGGCGCTGTGGACACATCGCCGAGTGCCGCGGAAAACGGTACCGGATTGATGCCGGCGACCGCACCGTCCTCAACCGAAAGGCTGCCTGAACCGTTAAGCGAAGAAATCAGCCCTGCCGGACTGCGCCCGGCGCCCTTTGCCGTGCCGACAATGGTATAGCGCCCGGTCATCGGCGATGTCGCGAGCCGCCCCGAGAAGGTCTCGGCAAAACTCGCATTGTCGATCCGGTACTGCCCTTCCACCTGAAGCCTGCCGCCCTGCCCGCTCATGCGCAGGTCGAGCGCCAGATCGCCGCCCGAAAGCTTGGCTTTCATCCGGCTGATGGACACCGCATCATCGCGCGCCGTGATCTGCGCCGATGCCATATGCGCCGTTACGCGTTCGCTCACTTTCAGTTCGTCGACCTTCAGACCAAGCTCGAGTTCGATGCCAGACAGCGGCCCGGCCCCGAACGGAACCGAAGGCCACTGGGCGTCGGCGGCACGTCCGCCCGCTGCCGTGACCACCGGTCCGGGCAGAGCGAGAAGCCTGGACAGCGCCCAGGGCAAATCGCCCTTTGCAACGCTCAGGTTGCCGCTGAACCGTGGGGTGTCGCCGCTCACGTCCAGCGTGCCGTCCAGCGTGGCGGGAACGTCACCGACACTGCCCTTGACCCCGGTGATCGCGAGCTTATCGAGCGTGCCGCCGAGCTTTCCTTCAAGCTCGACCGCGGCCTGCATCGAGGCGTCATCCGGACGCACCAGACCGAAGGCGCGCAATATGGGCGCCACATCGGTTGCTTTGAGCGAAATGTTGCTGGTCACCGAAACGGATTCGCCGGTCTGCGCCAGGTTCCCTTTCGCCATCAGCCGTGCATGCTTCAGGTCGGCGCTCAAGGCCGCCTCGACGCCTTTGTCCAGGACACCGCTCAGATGCAGGCGCAGGGTGTCCGGGTCGGCCGTTGCCGCGGACGCATCCGGCGGCTCGCCGGTCAGGAGCGCCAGTATGCCGCCGTCCTCATTGGTCATCTGGCCGTCGACCGTGATTGCGCCCGCGCCCGGCCGCGACCAGTCGCCTGCGAATCCGGCGTTCAGAGATATCTCGTTCAGTCCCAGGAACCCGCTGACGTTCAGCGTGCTGCGCGTCGCGGCACCGTTTTCCGTCGACTCGACATCAAAGCGCAGCCTGGCCGGAGCCATGCCGGCAAGCGCGCGGTCGGCCGCCTCGCCGCTGACCGGCAGAAGTTTGCGCAGGCCGGGTATGTCGAGCAGTTTACGCGGCGATTTGGCATCTATCCTGGCAGACAACCGTCCATGCGGACGCCCGCCGATCCAGCCGATACGCCCGTCGAGCGCCAGATCCATATCGAACAGCCCGGCAACCGCCAGTTCACGGATCACCAGATCGCCGTTCCTGACATCCACCGCGGCGGTGAACTCCGATCCGGGCCGGCCCCAGCGCCGCACTTTTGTCGCCCGCACCACCAGATTGCCGTCAAAACCGGCCAGTTGCGCCGGGCCGAGCCCGGGAAATATCTCGTCCAGAACGCCCTGCGTCGCATCCGGCGCAGCGCCGCTCGCGGGCGGCACGACGTAACGATCGATGTCCAGTTCATCGATCTGCAGATTGGCCGCAACCGACGGTCTGACGCCCGGCGCGAGCGACATCGATCCGGAAATCGCCATTCCGTCGACCTGCAGGTTCGTCTGTTTGATCCCGATCGAGCGTTCGTTCACCGCAATCTTGCCTGAGAGCGACGAAACGCCCTTGAACCCGTTCGGCAGTGCGTCGAGCCAGGCCGACGCGGATGGCAGCGTCCAGCGCATGAAACCCTTGGTGTCGCGCGTCTCGAGCCTGATGTTGCCTTCAAAGCCCGAAATGCCGCCATACGAACCGAAGCGCAAATTGTCGAGCGCCAGGACGGATCTGCCCGGCAGCACCCCCGACGCATCGGTCACGGTCAGCGCGCCGTCGAGATATTTGGCCGAGAGTGTTGCGGTTTCTATCGTGTCGCCACCGATGGTGAGCGCATTGGCGTCAAACTTGATGCGCGCCCGAAAATTCCTGGGCAGGATCTCAACGCCTTGGGTGATCGCACCGATCATGTCCAGGCCCGGGATGATGTCGACCGGTTTGACGCCGATACGCTCCGCGATCCGGTCGAAATCGAGATGCCGCGCCTCGAGCGCAACGGAGGTCTCGATCGTGTCGCCGAGGAACACGGCCATGGCTCCGGTGACCGCACCGCCGGATTGCGCCTGATCGATATAGAAGGATATGTCTTCGAGCCGGATACGCCTGAAGCTCGCCTTGACCTTCGACGTGAAGGAGAACGGAATCACCGCTTCGGAGCGCTCATCCCGCCGCCCGTCTCCGATCGTCGGCTTCTCGTTGCGGGCAATCCGCAGTTTGCCGTCAAGAATGTCCTCTGCGTCACCGCCGAGCATTCTGCCATCGAACAGATAGGTCGGCCGCGACGCGCCCTCCGGCACCAGGTTCACCGAGAGCTGCATATCGCCATCGGCGTTGCGCCGGCCGGTTGCGACCGACAGCAGCAAGGGCTGGTTCTGATACCGGACGCTGCCATTGAGGCGGTAAGGACCGGCGAGCGAGCTTGCGGAGATATCCAGGTCGACATTATCGAGCCGCGCGACGCCGCCGCGCATCTTGTCGCGCAGGAACACGATGCCGTCGCGCACGGTCGCCTCTTCGAGGCTTATGTTCTCTGCGGAGAATATCTGCTTCCAGCGTCCGCTGGAGTGCAACTGCCAGTTCCCCTTGTCATGATCCAGGCGCTCGAGTTCGAACACCGTCTTGTCGAAGTTGAGCGACTTGACCTGGAACTTGCCCTGCAAGAGCGGCGTCAGCGACAGACGGACCTCGACATGGCCGGCACGCAGGAGGTCGGGCGACGTGGCGCCCTCTGCATTGGCGATACGCACGTCCCCGACCCGCAGCATGGGGGTGGGAAGGATTTTGATCTCGACCGATCCGCCGATATGCACCGGACGGCCGGTGATCCGCTCGGCATAGCGCTCCAGGTCGCCGCGGTAGTTCGACCAGTCGATGAACATCGGTCCGAACAGGGCACCGAACAGCACCATGACCACGCTAAAGCCGAGATAAAGCAGCGGCGATCTCATCGCGCCCGCCTTCCGGCGGCGTTCCGCCGCAACCGAATGTCATTGCGTGCGATCAAAAACCAATCCTTCAAACATATCGCCATGCGGCAACGCACAAGCGACAGGCTGCCTGCGAACGCAGACCGGCACTGCCACGGACCATGAGACCTACGCGAACCAACGTCTACAGAAAGGCAGAATGCAGAGTAACGAACAGTAAACGTATGAGAATCGCTCAATAAGGTAACCATCAACCTATTACAGCGCCATAGGGCCCGCATTGATACAGATCCGGCCCCTAGCTCGGGATGATCTTACCGGGATTCATGATGTTTTTGGGATCGATCGCCTGTTTGATCGTCCGCATGACATGAACCCCCGGCCCATGCTCCGCCTGCAGAAACTTCATTTTACCCTGGCCGATGCCGTGTTCTCCGGTGCAGGTCCCATCCATGGCAAGGGCGCGCATCACCAGACGGTCGATAAACGCGTTGCATTTCTCGATCTCGGCCGGATTGTCGGTATCACAAAACAGAGTGACGTGAAAGTTGCCGTCGCCGGCATGCCCGACGATCGGCCCGAACAGCCCGCTGTCGACCAGGTCCCTGCTGGTTTCGGTAACGCATTCGGCCAGTCTGGAAATCGGCACACAGACATCCGTCGCGAGCGCCGCCTTGCCGGGCATCAGGTCTATATTGGCCCAGAACACGTCGTGGCGGGCCTGCCACAGCTTTGTCCGGTCCTCCGCCTTGATTGCCCAGTGGAACGGCCCGCCGCCCCACTCCTCGGCAATCTGGCCAAACAGCTCGCTCTGCTCCGCAACACTGCTGTCTGAGCCGTGGAACTCCAAGAACAGGGTCGGCGTCTCGGCAAGGCCTAGATCCGCATAGGCGTTGCACGCCTTGACCTGCGGTTCGTCCAGGAATTCGATGCGCGCGACGGGCAAACCCATCTGGATGGTCATGATCACCGCCTGGCAGGCGGCATTGACATCGGGGAACGGGCACACACCGCCCGAGATCGCCTCGGGAATGCCGTGCAGCTTTAGGCTCACTTCGGTGA
>JBPCWF010000492.1:0-4258 GCA_051009775.1 Hyphomicrobiales bacterium
GGACCAACCCGGACGGCATCGCCCAATTGCAGGCGCTGCTCGGGCCTGAAGTCAATGTCTGCGGTTTCCAGATGCCCCACTACAAGGGCCCGGGCGACGTGTTCCATCTGATGTCGGTCCTGAGCCCGATCGACCGCGATCTTGCACTGGTCTACCGGCCACTCGCGCCGGTCGCACTCCTCGAGTTCCTCGAACACCGCGGTATCGCCTTTGTCGACGTGCCGGACGAGGAGTTCGAAAGCATGGGCTGCAACGTGCTCGCGGTTGCGCCACGCCACTGCATCATGGTCGAGCGCAATCCCGAGACCGCGCGGCGCCTGGAACGCGCCGGCGCCCGGGTCCAAATGATCGCGGCCGACGAGATCTGCCGCAAGGGCGAAGGCGGCCCGACCTGCCTGACCCGGCCCGTGGAACGCGCGGCGTGACGTCACCTCCGGCCGAACAGGGAGCCCTGGCGCGCAGCGCAGCGATCCTGTCGGTCGGTTTTCTGGTGCTGTTCGTCGGCGGCGGCTCGCGCTTCGCCATCGGCCTCACCCTCAAACCCATGGCCGAGGACCTCGGCTGGAGCCGCAGCACGCTCGGCCTCGCGGTCGCCGTGTTTCTGATCGTGTCGGCCACCTGCATGTTCTTCTCAGGCCGCCTGATCGACCGGTTCAGCGCCCGCCTCGTGCTCGGCGGCGGATTGCTGATCGGCGCCATCGGCATCGGCGCCATGTATCTGGTCGCCGCCCCCTGGCAGGCGTTCCTGCTCTATGGCGGCGTGTTCGCCATCGGCAACGGCATCGCGTCGATCACGCCGGTCGGCGTCATGGTCAGCCGGCGTTTCCCGGGCCGCATCGGTCTTGCCAACGCCCTGGTGACCACCGGGATCGGCGTCGGCCAGCTGGTCATCATCGCGGCCCTTGCCGCGGTGCTGGTGGACATCGGCTGGCGTGCGGTGTTCCTGTGGCTCGGCCTGGCGAACCTGGTGCTGGTCCCGGTCGTGATCGCGGCCATTGCCGGACGCGGCGACCGGGCGACCGCCGCACCTGCCGCCGAAACCGGATCCGGTCTGGCCGCCGCGGCCCGCACCCGGCGGTTCTGGCTCCTGACCGGCGTCTACGCGATCTGCGGCTTCCAGGACTTTTTCGTCGCGACGCATGTGGTCGCCTTCGCCCAGGACCGGGGCGTCGACACCCTGTTTGCCGGCAACCTGCTCGCCTTCATGGGGCTGACCGGGGTCATCGGCGTCATCGCGTCGGGCCTGTGGAGCGATCGCTCCGGCCCGGTCTGGGCGACATTTGCCTGTTTCCTGCTGCGCATCGTCGTGTTTACCCTGATCATCATGAACCAGGACACCCTGTCGGTCGCCGCCTTCGCCCTCCTGTTCGGCATCACCTTCTGGGTGACCGCGCCGTTGACCGTGATCTTTGCGCGCGAGGCCTTCGGCATGACGCATCTGGGCGCGGTCTCGGGACTGATCGTCATGGTCCATCACATGTGCGGCGGCCTGGGCGCCTATGTCGGCGCCGCCCTGTTCGACGCCAATGGCAGCTATGACGCGGCCTTCGTGCTGATGCTGGTTCTGTCCGTTACCGCCGCAGTGCTCACCTTGCCGCTGCGCGCCGCCGCCCGCTAGACTGAAACGCAGCGGACACGGCCGCGTAAACCGGGAGATGCAGAAATGCTCGTCAGAACGCTCGGAAGCCTGAGGGCTCAAGGGGCCGAGAAACGGGTCGCACACGACACCGCAACGGTGGTCCGCTGCCTCACCGGCGCCGACGGCCTCGGTTTCTCCTTTTCCGATGTCAGGGTCTCGGCCGGCACCGAGAGCGTGCTGTGGTACAAGAACCACTGGGAGGCGAACTATGTCGCCGACGGCGAGACCCGCCTCACCGACCTGGTGCACGACCGGTCCTGGACACTGACGCCCGGTTCGCTCTACTGCGTCGGGCCGACCGACCGGCACAGGCTCGAGGTGATTTCGGACGCCCGGTATATCAGCGTCTTCAACCCGCCGATCACCGGTGCCGAGACCCATGACGCCGATGGCGCCTATCCGCCGACCGGCGACATCCCGGAGGGACAGAGCGAGATGTGGGTCACGTCGGTCGATGAACTCAGGGCCGCCGGGCGCGAGCTGGCGGTTGCGGACGGCACCGTACGCAGCAGACGCATGCTGACCCGGGCCGACCGCCTCGGCTTCACCCTGTGCGATGTCCATCTCGGCGCCGGCGCCGGGGGCAGGCTGTGGTACAAGCACCACTGGGAAGCCAACTACATTCTCGACGGCACCGGCGAGCTGGAACACCTGACGACCGGCGAGACATGGCCGCTCGCCCCGGGCACCGCTTATATGGTCGGGCCCGAGGATCCGCATCGGCTCCATGCCGCGAACGGGCTGCACATCGTTTCGATCTTCAACCCGCCGCTTGAGGGCGACGAAGTGCATGACGGCGAGGGCGCCCTACCGCACACGGGTCCCGTGCCGCCCGGACCCGCCGGGTAAACGCAATCGGCGTCAGTGCGGCGCGGGATCCTTGACCTTGACCGGGGCGCGTCCGAGCATCGTCTCGCGATAGGTGATGTAGAGCCCGGCGAAGATGATCACCGCCGCGCCGATCCAGACCGGCGCGTCCGGCGCCTCGCGCCAGATCACCCAGCCGAGCAGGCAGCCCCAGATCAGCGCGGTATATTCGAACGGCGCGTTCACCGAAGCCGGTGCGTGCCGGTAGGCGACAATGACCAGAAAGTGGGCCGCCCCGCCGACCAGGCCGATCAGGGCGAACAGCGCGAGGTCGAACTCGCCCGGCGCCTGCCATGTGGTCAGCGCGAAGGGCGCCATGGCGATGAGGGACACAATGGTGGTGTAGGTGAACATCGCCGCGTTGGACTCCGTTGCGGTCAGTATCCGGGTATAGAGCACCGCCACCGAGAAGGTCAGCGCGGAGCCGACGATCAGGAACGCTTCGGCCTGGAACGCCGCCGTTCCCGGCCGCAGAATGACCAGCATGCCGAAAAACCCGACCGCGACGGCGGCCCATCTGTGCGGCCCGACCGTCTCGCGCAGCACCGGCACCGAGAGCGCCGTGATGAACAGAGGTGCGGTGAAAGCGACGGCGATGGCCTCCGCCAGGGGGATGAATTTCAGGCCCCAGAAAAACTGCAGCAGGGCCATGCACATCAGGAACCCGCGCAGCAGATGCGCTGCGGGCCGCGATGTCCTCAGGCCCTGCCCGCGCGCCAGCCAGAGTGCGACGGTGACCGGCACGAGCCCGAACACATAGCGCAGGAACACGATCTGGGTCGGGTGAAATCCGGCACTGCCGAGCCATTTGGCGCAGGCGTCGGCGACGGCAAACAGCGACACCGCGACGGCCATCGCGCCAATGCCCTTTGCCACCGTATCGCCGATGATGTCGGTTTGTACCGCCACGGCACCCCTTTTGAGTTCGCGCTGCAAGACGTGCTAGGAGCGCGTTTCGGTTTCAGGAAGTCAACAGGCTTTTGGTTTCATTTGTAAACCCGACATGGACCGCGCCCTCGCGCTCGATTACGGGACGCTTGATCAGCGCAGGATGGGCGGCCATCAGATCGACTGCCTTCGCCGCGTCGACATCGGCCTTGTCGGCTTCATCCAGCCCGCGCCATGTGGTGCCGCGCCGGTTGAGCAGAACTTCCCAGCCCACCTGTTCTGCCCAGGACGCGATCCGTTCCCGGGTCACCCCGTCGGCGCGCACATCGACAAAGCTGTGCCCGACGCCGCCGTCTTTGAGGAAGCGCAGGGCCTTGCGGCAGGTGTCGCAATTCTTCAGGCCGTAGACGGTGAGTGATGCGTCCGGCATTTTCGCGCCTCCTCCAGGATGTAACTGGTGGTCCGGTTCCTATCGGCCGGCAGTCATGCCATCGACCGTCTCCTCACCGCAAGCCAGGCGCCGGCAAGAACACCGGCGACCAACAACAGTGTGATCCTCAAGAGTTCCCAAAGATCGTTCTGTGAGGTGAATTCAGGATCGACCATGGACGAGTACACATCCCCACCAAAATTCAACGCGCCATGGACGATCAACAGCACGCCGATCAACAAGACAGCATGCAGATAGGGGCGGATTCTTGCAACGGATACAGTAACATAACCTCCGAGCATGTCGAAGAGGAAGCCAACGGCAGGTCCTAGAATTTGAGCTGGCTTACTGGCCAAGATGCTGTTTTCGCCCGGAACAAACAACTGGCCTATAGACCCGGAACCGGCCGCCACTGCATAGATCAAGAATATGGC
>JBPCWF010000493.1:0-3040 GCA_051009775.1 Hyphomicrobiales bacterium
GCCTTGAGGAGCGGCTGGCGCGGCTGGAGAAACGGGAATTCGGCACCAAGAACCCGACCGTGTCGCCGGTCAGCAAGGCGACCGCCAAGACAAGGAGCAAGAAATGATCCCGATCTCCGCCGATGACGCGATGAAAGTCGCCGACGCGCAATCGAAGGGCTCCGCCGGCACCGACGATGGCGGCGTGCTCGCCCTGTTCTACACCCGCCCGGTCTACAATAAGGTCAAATCCGCCGCCGAGGGTCGGCCGATGTACGACGGCAAGGAATACGTCCAGATCATCATCCCGGGTGACAACAAGTCGGTCGTCGACCGCCCCGTTCAGGAGGCCGACAAGCAGCGCTGGCCCGAAGCCTGGCGGAAATACGCCGCCCAGGACGAGGGCTCGCTGGACGGCACGCCGCTGGAGGAGTGGTCCTATCTGGACGTGACCCGCAAGGCGTCGCTGCGCCATCTCGGCATCCGCACGGTCGAGCAGCTGGCCGCGATGCCGGACGGGCAGCTGCCCCAGATCGGTATGGACGGCCGCGACGTGCGCGAATGGGCGCGGCAGTTCCTCAAGCCGCAGTCGGACCGCGAGACGGAACTGAAGACCGAGGTCGGCGAGTTGCGCCGCACCGTGGAGTCGCTGCAGGCGTCGCTGGCCGAGGCCAAGCGGCAGATCGCTGAGGGGCCGCCCGATGACCCGCCGCGCCGGCGCCGCAAGCGGAACGAGGATGCCGACGAGGCGACCTGATGACCCTGCTGACCATCTGCAACAACGTCGTCGACCAGGTGGGGACCGACGAGCTTTCCACCGTGGTCAACAATTCCGAGCGGTCGGCCCGGCGCCTGCTGGCGCTGGCCAATCGGGGCGGTAAGCTGTTGGCGCAGAAGCGGTGGTCGGTGCTCATCAAGGAGGCCACCATCACCACGGCCGACGGCACGGCCAGCTATGCGGTCGAGAGCGACTTTAAGGCGATCGTCGCTGACACCGTCTGGGACCGGACCAACTACTGGAAGATGCGCGGTGGCCTGTCCCCGGTCGAATGGCAGATCCGCAAGTCAGCCATCGTGGCGACCACCAGCGTCCGCAAGACGTTTCGCGTCAAGCCGGACAGCAATGCGAAAAAGATATTCATCGATCCGACGCCAACGGCGGTCGAAACGCTGGTGTACGAGTATTACTCCAACAACTGGTGCCAATCCTCGGGAGGCAGCGGGCAGGCGGCATGGGCGGCTGACACCGACACCGGCATTCTGGACGAAGACCTGCTGGAACTGGACCTGCTGTGGCGCTACCGGGGCGTGCTGGGCCTGCCGTACATCGACGAGCGCAAGGACGCCGAGGACGCGATCGAGACAGCCTACGCCCAGGACGGCGGTGCCCGCAAGCTGATGCCGCGCGACGATTCCATGCTGTGGCCGATCAATCTGCCGGAGGCGACCTTTGATAGCTGAGGCCCTCGCCGTCCGCTCGCGTGCCCGCCAGTCCCGCCAGGAGACGCTACCGGCGCCGATCCGCGGCCTGAACGCCCGCGACGCGCTGGAGAACCTGAAGGACGGCGACGCGGTCCGGCTGGACAATCTGTGGCCGGGCTTTCAGGAAGTCGAGCTGCGCGGCGGCTATGTCGAGCATGCGACCGGCATCGGGTCGGGCGACGTGGAGACGCTGGCCACCTACGAGGCCGGCAGCGTGTCGAAGATGCTGGCGGCCGGCGATGGTGAAATCGCCGATGCGACCGGTTCCGGAGCCTCGACCCAGCTTGCGACCGGCTTTTCCGTGAATCGCTGGCAGACCGCGAATTTCAACGGCTCCATGGGCTGGGTGAACGGCACCGATGCGCCGCAGGTCTATGATGGCTCGACCGTAGGCGCGATGACGGTCTCGGGCACCGGCCTGACGGTCGCCAATCTGATCGGGATCAACGTCTTCAAGTCGCGGACCTATTTCTGGGAAGCCAATAGCCAGGATTTCTGGTATTCGGCCGTCAACGCGCTCGGCGGGGCACTGACCAAGTTCCCGCTGTCCCGCGTCGGTCAGTTCGGCGGCAATCTCGTGACGATGGTGACCTGGACCCGCGACGGCGGCGACGGGCTGGACGATCTGGCGGTGTTCGTCATGTCGTCGGGCGAAACCATCGTCTACCAGGGCTCCGATCCGGGCGACAGCGCCAACTGGTCACTGGTCGGGGTGTTCCGGATCGGCTCGCCGGTCGATATCCGCGCCGCGCTGAAGGTGGCCGGCGATGTCGTGATCGCGACCGCGGACGGATACGCCTCGCTGGCCAAGGCTCTGCCGGTCGGCCGAACCGCGCCCCGCGCGCAGGTCTCCGACCGCATCGTCAAGGCAGTGGTCGACCAGGTCCGGCTTCAGGGTGGCAATTTCGGGTGGCAGATCGCCTTCTATCCCCGCAAGAACATGCTGATCGGCAACCACCCGTCGACCTCGTCCGGCGAGTTCAACCAGTATGTGCTGAACCTCGCGACCGGCGCATGGGCACGGTTCAAGGGCATTCCGGCGCGGCAATTCGCGGTCTATGACGACGATCTCTACTTCGCCGGTGCCGGGGGCAAGACGTTCAAGGCCGATACCGGCTTCAACGACGACGGGGCGGCGATCGATGCCGAGGGCTTGACCGCTTACAGCTATTTGAAGTCGCGCGGGCGGCAGAAGATGATGCAGGCGGTCCGGCCGGTCGTGTCCAGCGACGGCACCCTGCCGCTGTCGATCGATGTCGAGGCCGACTTCGGCGTCGCGGTGAAGGCGAAGAATCCGGTCGACCTGTTCCCGGCCGACACCGGTTCGGCGGAATGGGACGTGGCGGAATGGGACGTGGACAGCTGGGCCGGCGAGAGCCTGGCGCGGGACCGCTGGTTTGATCGCGGCGGGCTGGGCTACGCCTTCGCGCTGCGCCTGCGGTACTCGGGCAGCAACCGGGACTTCCGCTGGACCGCGCACAGCTTTCTCTACGAACTGACGGCGGGTTTCTGATGATCTACGTGCCCGAGACGGAAGAAAAGCTGCAGCCGCTGGTCGCTTGGGCGCTCGCCCGACTTC
>JBPCWF010000494.1:0-5892 GCA_051009775.1 Hyphomicrobiales bacterium
CTGCCGCTGATCCTGGCCGGCGGCGGCTTCTGGCCGCCCTTCGCCATGGCGATTGCCGGCGGCGTGCTGCTCTCGACCGTGGTCTCGTTCTACTTCACACCACCGGCCTTCCTCCTGGTGACCCGACCGCGCGGCAAGTCAGCAACGGTGCCGCGCCGTGCGGCCGGCTCATCCGGCGAGGTGAGCACGATGGCCCAGGCGGCGTGAGGCCTGGGGTGTTCTTCTGAACGATTGAATTGTGCCCAACACCCGATGCAGCCGCGCGCCCCGGACTTGATCCGGGGCCCCGAGCGGCTTAGTTCGGTTGTGCCGAATAGCCCTGGTTCCCGGCTCGAAGGCCGGGACACGCGTCCGCAGTGAAGTCTAGTCCTTCTCGGCACGCGGCGAGAAGAAGCCGATGATCTGGCCCGCCGTGCCTTCGCTGAACTGTTTCATCTCGTCCATGGCAAGCGAGAAATCGCTGTCGTCGAGTTCGAGCGTATCCGCGCCGTTCGCGACCCGCTCCGTGGCGATCTGCACGGACCGGTGGACCCATTCCTTGAGGAACGCCTGGGTCGTCCCGTCGGACTGTTCGACCAGGCCGTTGGAGGTCAGCCTGGACGTGTCATAGTCCCTGAGATAGCGCTCCAGATAGCGCTGCCGGAGCTTGCGGTTGGGCGGCGCCATGTAGATGCACTGGCTGACCCGGCCGGGCCGGTCCTTTATCGCCGCCTCGAGCCGGTCAATCGCATTTGTGGTCAGAATGACGCCGATATCCTCATAGGGTCTCAGCCCGTCCATCTGGTCGAGCAGGTCGCCCAGCGCCGTGCTGTAGAGGTTGATCTCGCGCGAGGCGAAGATCAGGTCGACGTCTTCGAGGATCAGGAGCGCGGGCTGCAGCAGGCGGGCAAGGCTGAAGATCGCACCAACCTGGGTGAGGGCGGTGCCGGTCACCATGATCCGGGTGGTCTCGGCGAGCTTGCCGCACAGATAGCGGCAGGCATAGGTCTTGCCGGTGCCCGGCGGCCCGTAGAGCAGGACGCCCCGGCGCACCGGCACCTTGTGCTGTTTGAGGATCTCCCGGCGCTGGTGCAGGTCGATGACGTTGCGCCACAGGATCTTGAGCACATCGTCGTCCATGACGATGTCGTCGTCGCCCACGGTTTCGTCGGGACGGAACAGAACGCGCAGCCGTTCGATGCTCTCCACGTCGCCATATTCGTCCTTGGTTCCGGCTTCGAACGACAGCTGGAGGATGCGGTTGCGGTAGATCGAATGTTCCCCGCTCCAGGTCACGATCCGGTTCAGGCAGGCTTCGCCCGCTTCCTGGTCCTCGCAGGCGACCTCGAGCTCGACCTGCTGCATATAGGCGATGTAGCGCACCCGAAGCACCACGCGTGTGTCCGCGTCGCTGCCGCGCACCATCCAGAAACAGTCGACCGGCAGGTAGCGCTGTTCGTCGGGACCGACCGGCCATGCGGTGTTGGTCGAGCGCTTGATGCGCCGGTCCGTCCAGTCGTTGCGCGCGCCGTGCAGGATGCTGTTGAGATCTTCCTGGTGCTCGGTCTCGACCCTGCGCACATGGCCATGGGTGCCCGCGAACGCCTCGACCCCGTTGAAGACATCGACGAAGCGATAGCCGGGCAGCTGCTTGGTCTGCACCGTGAACTTCGCCGCCGGGCGCGGCTTCATCTCCTGCGTGATGCAGGTGTCGATATGCGTGTCCGGGGTATCGAACAGCCTGGAGAAAACCGATGCCATGCGCCGTTACACCTCTGTGGCGTTGAATGCCGGGGTGTTGATACAGAATTCCGGGCCGTACGAGAAGGGGCAGTTGGTGGCGCGCCCGCACGGTAACGCGGAGATGAGGAGAATTCTCCCACACCGCGCCCGGGCCGCAGTAGACTGGAAAAGACGTTCAGGGTCGAGGGAACAGTGCCCCATGTTCAACATGGCAAGATATGTCGAGCTCCAGGATCTGCTCGCCGAACTCGGCGCCATCGAGGACCGGCTCATGCCGCATGAGCTGGAAATGCTGCGCAGCCTCAAGGCGAAGTATGACGAGCCGGTCGACCCGGACCCGTTCGACATGACCGCGCTCACCGTGCTCCGGCGCAATATCGACATCCGCAAGGGCTACGCCATCGATCCGAAAAAAGACGGCGGCCGTGTGATCGACCTGCCGCGCACCGGGCCTGCGAAGAACTAGCGGCCGAAACCCTTGCTGATATAGAGCTGGCGCAGCGACGCATCCGACAGGCGCGGATGGGACGTCGACATAAAGTCGCGGATCGACTTCGAGCAGTCGGCCACATAATGCGACCGCTCGCATTTGGTCTTCGACTGCGCGGTGTGCTGCGCATTCGATTTACCGCTCCCCGCATGGGCGGGCGCAAGGGCGATCATCAGAATACCTATGGCGATCGGTAGGCGTGTCATCGAAGTCTCCTTTCGGTGGCTAGGCGTGTCTGTTCACCGATATGGTTTCCGGGAACGGAACTGAAAGGCAGTATGGCGACGCCGGCGGTGCAATCGGCGTCAAAACATTGTGCGCCGACCGTGACAAGAGGGCATCGAGCGTCCCTGGAGATCGACCGTGAAGCGGGCTATAGTTCAATCGTGACGCGCAAAAGGACTCTCGATTCAATATATTGGGGCGCCTGGCTCCTGTTAGATCGTAGCGGCAGATGAGCCAACAGGACGACCAGAGATTTCCGAGGCCTCAAGGCCCGTTCGGCTGGAAAGGGCTCGGCAGGGACAAGACGAGCCAGACCACTATCGCGACGGTGGCGGCTGTCATCAACTGGGTTCTCGTCGTCTACACGGTCTCGCAACTCGGGGCCAAGGACGATGCCGGAAACTTCAGCTTCACGGCCGAGCAGATCACCACCGGCTACTATATCCTGGCCGCCATCACAGTCGCCGTCTGCTCCGGCTCCGCCGCGCTGATCCGCTATCCGGACGCCGGTTCTCGCTGGGGCGCGCGTCTTTTCGTCTGCGCATTGCCGGCCGCGCTCGTGCTGATCCTGCCGCTCATATGGGGCAATTAATGCGCCGGTGGCTTTGCGCGGTTCTCTGCGTGATGGCGGCCGCCGTGCTTTGGTGGCCAGCTGATGCCGTTACGAAAGACACCAAGAAAGAGCCCTGCGACAAAACCGTCCTGTATCTCGGCGAGGATGTGGAGCGGATCCAGTGGCTCTTTCCCGGTTTCATACACCTGAATTTTCAGGGATTTGTCGTCTATCGCAACGGCCGGACTATCATGCATCTTGGCGAGGAGAGACCGCGTACATGATGGCCGTACCGCTTGAGGATGGTACCATCGGGCTCATGCCGCTTGACATGGTCCGACGGCCCTTGACAAAGCCGCCGGCCCGTTGCACCGGAGCCTACAGGCCGAATGAGTAGATGAGCCAGTTTGAACATATTGGGAAGACGGAACCACCACTTCGTGTTGACGCCTGCGGCGGTTCTTTCGAATCGAAATTCATGTCGTGGCCGTTGCGGGTCATGCCCCGGCTTTTCCTTTGAACCGCGCCGTCACGATCAAACCCGGCGCATTGTCGTCGAGTGAAACCGCCGCCCCGTGCAGGTCGGCGATCGCCGCGACAAGGCTCAGGCCCAGGCCGTTGCCGGGCGTGGTGCGGCTCTTCTCCAGGCGGTAGAACCGGCGGAAGACGTTTTCGCGCTCCGTGGTCGAGATGCCCGGTCCGTTGTCGGCGATCCGGATCACCGGACCGGTGGCAGAAGGCTTGAGCGCCAACGCGATATTGGTCCCGGACGGGCAGTGCGTGATCGCGTTCTCGATCAGGTTGGCGAACATCTGGGTCAGGAGTTCGTGGTCGCCTTCGATCTCCCAGCGTCCGTTGTCCGGCAGAAGCGCGGAGAACCGGTGGCCGGCCTCGGCTGCGACCGGCTCGTAGATTTCCACGATGTTTTCCAGAATTGCACGCAGGTCCTCAGGTTTGAACTTGGCCTTGCGCGCGCCGGCCTCGATCTGTGCGATGCGCAACAGCGCCTCGAAGGTTTTGACAATCGTGTCCGTCTCATCGATCGCCGCGTCGACCGCGCGCGCGTAGCTTTCCGTGTCTTTCGACGTTTCCCTCGCCGTCTCGAGGTGCTGGCGGAGCCGGCTGACGGGCGTCTTGAGATCGTGCGCGATGTCGGCGGATATCTGGCGCATGCCTTCGACCAGTCCTTCAAGGCGGTCCAGAGCCGAGTTGATGCTGCCGGAAATGCGGTCGATATCGTCGCCCCGGCCCTTGAGGGGAATGCGTTTGCCGAGTTCGCCCGCGGCGACCGCGCCGAGCACGTCGTCAACGGCGCCTATCCTGTCGCGGGCGCGCAAACCGACGAAGGCGGCACCGCCCAACCCGATCACGATCACCGACAGCAGGCCCCAGCCAAATCCGACCAGGAGGATCTCCTGGGTTTCCTCGACATCGTCAATGCTGCGGCCGACGACCAGAAAGTGGTCTCCGATCGTTGAACCCAACAGATGGTAGTAGTCGGCGTCGTCGGTCTGGTGGGCGATGTAAGGGACCGCCTCGAACGGAATGGTCAGCCATCCCTCGAAACGCGCAACCGTCCCGATGTTGCCGGCCAGCCGCTGCCCGTCGGGGCCGGCCAGGAGATACACCATCTCGCCGTCGTTTCTGGCCTCGGCATGGCGGTCTATGACCAGCCGCAGCGCCGCCACGCCGTTGGAATTGTACATCGAAACGAACGAGGTGGAGTTGGCCGTCACGCCGCGCTTTATGCGGGCCTCGAGCTCGGCGGTGGTCAGTGCATAGACGACACCTAGAACCACGACAACGGTGAACGAAAACAGCCCGGCGAAGGTCAGCGCCAAACGGAACGCCGTGCTGCGCAGGAGCTCACCGCGGCGCACGGAGAGAGTATCCGGTTCCGCGCACGGTGTGTATGAGCTCGGTATCGAAGCCCTTGTCCACCTTGGCGCGCAGCCTGCTGATATGGGTTTCGACCACACTGGTCTTCGGATCGAAATGGAAGTCCCAGACGCGTTCCAGAAGCATGGTCCGGGTCATGACCTTGTCGGCATTGCGCATCAGTATTTCGAGCAGGCGGAACTCGCGGGGCTGCAGCTCGATCGGGGTCTCCGCGCGCGTCACCGTCCTTCTGATCAGATCCATCTGCAAATCGGCGACTTCGAGCACAGTCTCTTCGTTTCTCAAGGGAGCCCGCCGCGAGAGCGCGTTGACCCGGGCCAGGATTTCAGAGAACGCGAAGGGTTTGACCACATAGTCGTCGCCGCCCGCCTCCAGGCCGTCGACCCGGTCGTCGATCCCCCCGAGCGAAGTCAGGAACAGGATCGGGGTCTGATTGCCGGTCCCGCGTACCGCCTTGGCAAGGCTCAGCCCATCGATGCTCGGCAGCATGCGGTCGACGATCATGACGTCGTATTCTTCATCCGTCGCCAGAATGAGCGCGTCTCTGCCGTCGGCGGTATGGTCCACGCTGTGACCGCTCTCGCGAAGGCCGCGTGCCAGGTAATCGGCCGTTTCCTGATCGTCTTCAATCACGAGGATTTTCATGCGTGCGCCGATCGCTCTTGACCGATGGCTTGAACCGCCCTGGAGAATGCGGGCCGGTCGTTTACCCTTGTCGCGGAAAGAAATGCGCCCCCACCATGCAACGGCAGTGTCTGCCGGAAGCAGGCTCCCGGATGTAGCCGATGTCAGCCCAGTTGCCCTTCATGTGGTTCGGCTCAGATCATTCCACGCTGCCCCGGGCCATCCAGGTGACCTTACCAGACATGGCATCAACCTCAAATTCGCTGATAAAGCCGCCTTTGGTTACAACATCCAGCTCGAAAATGAGCTGGCCGTTTCTTGTGCCGAGCCGGGCCTCGAGACCTTTGCCGTCGGCCGAAGCCTCGGCCAGAGTTATGGC
>JBPCWF010000495.1:0-2977 GCA_051009775.1 Hyphomicrobiales bacterium
GATATGCCGGCGCACGGGAGGCCCCGACGGTGCCGCGTCTCCGAGCTTATACGCCTCCTGAAGAATATTTGCCGCTTTTTCCGCCGTGCCGTCGTCCCTGGCGTGGATCAGGGCGAGGGGACGGTCCGGGCCGACTGTCCGGCCCTTGCTGGCGAGGCCCGTAAGGCCGACGGCGTGGTCGATCTCATCGCTTGCGCGCCGCCGCCCGCCGCCGAGCTCGACCACGGCGAGGCCGATCGCACGGGTGTCGATGGACGCGACGGTGCCGGTCCCCCGGGGAAGAGCAGGGATTTGCACCGGAGCGGCGGGCAGGTGATCTCCAGCATTTTCGACGAAATCGGCCGGGCCGCCGAGCGCGGTGACCATGCGCGCGAACCGTTCGCAGGCGGCGCCCGAGGAGAGCGCATCCTCAAGCCGCACCCGGCCGGAATCCGCGTCGGGCGCGAGACCGCTCAGGCGCAGCAGTTCCGCGCCGAGCGCGAGCACCACGTCGTGGAGACGTGCGTCCCGCCTTGCGCCGGTCAGGTAGTCCACTGCGTTCATAACCTCGACCGCGTTTCCGGCCGCACTGGCCAGCGGCTCGTCGATATCGGTGATCAGCGCCGAGGTCCGCAATCCCGCACCGTTGGCCGTGTCCACAAGGCTCCGCGCCAGGGCCACCGCGTCGTCTTCGTCTTTCATGAACGCGCCGGAGCCGGTCTTGACGTCGAGAACCAGGGCGCTGAGTCCGGCTGCGAGTTTCTTGGACAGGATCGATGCGGTGATCAGAGGGATCGATTCCACGGTCGCGGTCACGTCGCGGATCGCATAGAGCCGCCGGTCGGCCGGCGCCAGGTCTTCGGTCTGGCCGATGATGGCGCAACCGGTCTTGGCGACCGTGTCGCGGAACAGGTCGATGCCGGGCTGGCTCCGGTAGCCGGGGATGGAATCGAGCTTGTCGAGCGTCCCGCCGGTGTGGCCGAGGCCGCGGCCGGAGATCATCGGCACATAGGCGCCTGCGGCGGCCAGCATGGGGGCGAGCATCAACGAGACATTATCGCCGACGCCGCCGGTCGAATGCTTGTCGACCACGGGTCCGTGATCGCTAAGCTCGGGCCAGGCGAGCACACTGCCGGAATCGCGCATGGCCTCGGTCAGGCCGACGCATTCCTCCGAACTCATGCCGTTGAAGAACACCGCCATGGCGAAGGCGGCGGCCTGGCCTTCGGACACCGAGCCGTCGGTCAGGCCGCTGACCAGTGCCCCGATCTCTTGCGGCGCCAGCGCCTTGCCGTCGCGCTTCCTGCGGATGATTTCCTGCGTCAGCATGAGTCAGTAACCGGTGCTGCCGGTGGCGCTATCGCCCGCGCCGAGCGTTGCCAGCACATCGTCCAGGAGGCCGCTGGCGCCGAACCGGAAGGTGCCGGGCGCCGCCCAGTCCGGCCCCATGATGTCATCCGCGACCGCCAGATAGGCTGCCGCGTCCGCCACGGTGCGGATGCCGCCGGCCGCCTTGAAGCCCGCTTGGCCGCCATGCTCCCTGATCGCCGTGATCATGATCCGCGCGGCCTCGGGCGTCGCGTTGACCGCCACTTTTCCGGTCGACGTCTTGATGAAATCGGCCCCGGCGTCGAGCGCCAGGCGGGACGCCGAGCGGATCATGTCACTGGTCTTGAGTTCGCCGGTCTCAAGAATGACCTTGAGCACCCGGCCTTCCGGTATCTGTGACCGGCTCGCCGAGATCAACCGGTTTGCCCTATCCGCATCGCCGGCGAGCAGGGCGCGCCACGGCATGACGAGGTCGATCTCGTCGGCGCCGTTGGCGAGTGCCGCCGCGATGGTGGCGGCTACGGCGGCCGGGTCTTCATCGCCCGTCGGGAAATTGGCGACGGTGGCGACCCGGACCGGCGATCCCGCAAGTTCGGACTTCGCCTGCGCCACGAAGTGCGGCCAGATGCAGACCGCCGCAACCGGGCCGAAAGGAGACCGCGCCCGCGTGCACAGATCCGAAATGGCGTCGGCCCCCGGCGCATCGGACAGGACGGTCAGGTCGAGCAGTTCAATCACCCGCGCAGCGGTGGTCTCCGGGTCTGTCATCCGTACACTCCCTTGACGAACCCCTCCAGCACCCGTGTCAGGGCGCCTGTCAGCTTAGCACCTTCGGCTTTGGTCTGGCCGTGATCGGGCGCGCCGCCTGCGATCCCGGCGGCGAAATTTGTGATCGCGGAGAGGCCGAGCACGCTCAGACCGAAGCGCCGGGCGAGGATGGTTTCAGGCACCGTCGACATGCCGACCGCGGAGGCGCCCAGCATCCGCGCCGCGCGGATCTCCGCCGGCGTTTCGAACGACGGTCCGGCGAACCAGCAATAGACCCCTTGCGCCAGCGCGATGCCGGCATCCGCCGCCGCCTGCGCGCAGCTCGCCCGCAGGTCCGGATCATAGGCGTCGTTCATGGCAACGAAGCCCGCGTCGCCCGGCTCGCCGATCAGCGGGTTGGCGCCCGCGAGGTTGATGTGATCGGTGATCATCATGAGCCGGCCCGGTTTAATGTCCGGATCGAGCGAGCCGGCCGCATTGGTCAGGACCAGGGTCTCCACGCCGGCCTCGCCCAGTGCCTGGATGACCGGACGCATGGCGTCGGCCCTTCCGGTTTCGTAATAGTGGACCCGGCCGTCGAACACCACAACCGGCTGACCGCCGAGGTTTCCCGCAACAAGCCTGCCGCCATGGCCGGAGACGGAGGGTTCCGGAAAGCCGGCGATCTCGCCATAGCGCACCGCGCGAGCGTCCGAAAGCGCATCGCCGACGCCCGAAAGGCTCGACCCCAGGATCACGGCGGTCCGGGCGCGGTGACCGCTGAGCCACTCGGTCAGGGATGTTGCGCCGGAGCCGGCCATTCAGAGCGCTTCCTGTCCGAACGCCCTGGGCAACAGCTCGTCCAGCCGGATGGTTTCCCTGATGCCCTGATCGTCGCACAGATAGACCAGCGTCTCAGGCG
>JBPCWF010000496.1:0-6373 GCA_051009775.1 Hyphomicrobiales bacterium
CCGATGTCGGCGGCGACATGGTCGGCAAGATCGAAGCCGGTATCCCGGAAGACGATCCGCGCAATCCGGCAACCATCGCCGACAATGTCGGCGACAATGTCGGCGACTGCGCCGGCATGGCGGCCGACTTGTTCGAGACCTATGCGGTGACCATTGTCGCGACCATGGTGCTGGCCTCGATCTTTTTCGCCGGATCGGCCCTAGTCGGTCAGCTCATGACTTATCCGCTGACCATCGGCGCGGTTTGCGTGATCACCTCGATCGCCGGCACGTTTTTCGTCAAGCTCGGTGCCAGCAACTCCATCATGGGCGCGCTCTACAAGGGCATCATCGTGACTGGCGTACTGTCACTGATCGCTCTGTGGCCGCTGACCGAGATCATGATCGGCATGGACACGCAGCTTACCGCGGGCGCCCTGACCTTCACCGGCTGGGACCTTTATATGTGCGGCGCTGTCGGCCTGATCGTCACCGCGCTGATCATCGTCATTACCGAATACTATACCGGCACCAACTACCGGCCGGTCAGAAGCGTTGCGCAGGCCTCGACCACCGGTCACGGCACCAACGTGATCCAGGGCCTTGCGGTGTCGCTCGAAGCGACCGCACTGCCCGCGTTTGTGATCATCGTCGGTATTCTGGTGACCTACAATATGGCCGGCCTGTTCGGCATCGCCATCGCGGTCACCACCATGCTGGCGCTGGCCGGTCTCGTGGTCGCGCTCGACGCCTTTGGGCCGGTGACGGACAATGCCGGCGGTATCGCCGAGATGTCCGATCTGCCGGAGGACGTGCGCAACACGACCGACGCGCTCGATGCGGTCGGCAACACCACCAAGGCGGTGACCAAGGGCTATGCCATCGGGTCCGCGGGCCTCGGCGCCCTGGTGCTGTTCGCGGCTTACACGGAGGACCTCAAGTTCTTCGCCGCCAATGGCGAGCGGTTCCCGTATTTCGCCGATGTCGGCCTGGTCGACTTCTCGCTGTCCAACCCCTACGTTGTGATCGGCCTGTTCTTCGGCGGCCTTCTGCCGAACCTGTTTGGCGGTCTTGCGATGATGGCGGTTGGCCGGGCAGCGGAATCGGTGGTCACCGAGGTGCGCCGGCAGTTCAAGGAAAAGCCGGGCATCATGAAGGGCGAGGAGCGGCCCGACTATGGCCGCACCGTGGACATGCTGACCCGTGCAGCGATCAAGGAGATGATCATTCCGTCGATGCTGCCGGTCCTGTCGCCGATCGTGTGCTACTTCGTGGTCAACGCGATCGCCGGCAAGGCGGCCGCCTTCGCCGCGGTCGGCGCGATGCTGCTCGGTGTGATCCTCACCGGCCTGTTCATTGCGATCTCCATGACCGCCGGTGGCGGCGCCTGGGACAATGCCAAGAAGCTGATCGAGGATGGCGCCCATGGAGGCAAGGGGTCCGAGGCCCACAAGGCGGCCATCACGGGCGATACGGTGGGTGATCCCTACAAGGACACCGCCGGCCCCGCGGTCAACCCGATGATCAAGATCACCAACATCGTGGCGCTTCTGCTGCTGGCGGTGCTGGCGCACTGATCTGCTGCGGCTCAGACACACACACACAAAAAAGGGGCCCCGCACGCATGTGCCAGGCCCCTTTTCAATTAAACAAGAGCGTTAGTAGCCTGGGCCGCCGGCACCGGCGCCCGGATCGAACCGGCCGACATTCTGGAACAGCTGCTGGACCACCGACAGTTCCTTGCCGCGGGTTGGCGTCTCGCGGCTGATGAAGTCGATGATCTTGCCGTCCTCGAGGCCGTAATGGGCAAAGCCGGAGACCCGTGCCTCCGGGTCGAACCGCACCGCGAGGATCTCGCGGTCGACGACATTGGGTGCGAGGAACGCCTTGGTCTCGACCACGCTGGAGATGTAGTAGAAGCTCTCGCCCAGCGTATCCATGGTCGCCGTGGTTGACGGCGAGCCGAGCAGGGCCTCGACTTCCGCCTTGCTCATGCCGAGCTGGACCTTCTTGATTTCTTCCGGCCGGGGCAGATAACCGCGGTAGTCGGTGATCGGCTTGACCGGCGAACAGGCCGTCATGCCGGCAAGGACGAGTGCGGCCAGCGGCGCGCACAGGCGCTTCCATCCGATCCGTCTTGGCTTGGCAGGGCTCATATTTTCGCTCTTTACTTTACCCGCGCAGTTCGCAACAACGTGGCAGGCGCGCACGTAATTCCACACCGTTCGACCTATCGTGCCGACGATCCGAATTCAACCTTTGATTCGGGATCATAACGGATTTGGCTGCTGACGGCACCAGGGAAGCTTCCGAGAAAATCATGATCAAACTGTGGTCCCGGAACGCCAGTCAACAACAGGCCGCCGACACGATCTACGCCGCGATTGTGGCGCAGGCGCGGCACCCCGGTTTCTACCGCGACGCCCATGTGCCGGACAGCATAGACGGCCGGTTCGACCTTCTGGTGCTGCATGCATTCCTGTTTCTGAGGCGGCTGAAAGGCGAGGGCGAGGCGGCCGGCGAGCTCGGACAGCTCGTGTTCGACACCATGTTCGCCGACCTCGACCAGAACCTGCGTGAAATGGGGGTCGGAGATCTGGGCATTGCCAAGCGGGTCAGAAAAATGGCATCCGCCTTTTACGGCCGCACCGCGGCCTATGACGAGGCCCTGGACGGCTACGGCGCCGACCCGGAGGCGCTGGAAGGTGCTGTGAAACGCAATATGTTTCCAGAGTCCGATGAAGCGCCGGGCGCCGGCCCGGTCGCCGCCTATATGGCCGAGTGCGACCGCGCGCTGGCGGCGCAGGAGACCGCAAGGCTGCTTGAGGGAACGGTTTCGTTTCCCGAACCTGCATTCAAGCTCGGTTAAGGGGAGCGCCGTCATGGCCAGGGAAAGCCGCACCCCGGACGAGTTCAGCCGGCCCGTTTCCGTCAGAGACATTCCGGCCGACGGCATCGTGCGCCGTCTCGAGGCGACGCCGGACGAGTGCGCCGCGATCGCGCGCCGTCTGGGCGTGCTGGCGGTCGGCGCGCTCACCGCGGAGCTTGAGATCAGGCGCTGGCGCCGTGACGGCCTGTCCGTGACCGGCAGCTTTAAAGGCCTGGTCGAGCAAACCAGCGTTGTCAGCCTGGAGCCGGTCGGCGCGGAGGTGTCGGAGGAGATTGCCGTGCGCCTGCTGCCCGAGGGCGGCAGGCACGCCGGCTCCGGTGCGGGGCCCGAGGTCGTCGTCGACGCCATGGCGGACGATCCGCCCGATACCTTCAGTGGTGACAGTGTCGATCTGGGCGCTCTGGTGCTTGAGCATCTGGCGATGGCCATAGACCCCTATCCGCGAAAAGCGGGTGAGGAATTCCCCGCCGATGAGGTATCATCCCGGGTCGAGCAGGAAGAATCGGATCCGACGAAGCAGAGTCCGTTTGCCGTTCTGGAAGCGTTGAAACGCGAAGACGAGGGGAAGTAAGGGACAACCCGGCCGTCCACACCTTGTGAACAGGTGGATCTACGGCGCTGAGAATCCTGTTGTTTCGGCAACCCGAAAGGGTATTGTCCGTCACGAATCGCACAGGTTGGGGTCTGCGGCGATACGGCGGGCGGCAGCGGACCGGCAGACCGGCTCCTTTACGGGGGACAATGAGCGACAAGTTGACCATAGCTGTTGACGGAATGGGGGGCGATGCCGGACCGGAGGTGGTCATAGCAGGCGCGGCGATTTCGCTCGAGCGCAGTCCCGATCTGCAGTTCCTGATTTTCGGCGACGAGGCCGTCATTGCGCCGGAACTTGCCAAACACCCCCGTGTCGGCGAGGCGTGCGAGCTGATCCACACGGATGTCGCCGTGGCGATGGACGACAAGCCGAGCCAGGCTTTGCGTCGTGGCCGGCGCTCGAGCAGCATGTGGCTCGCCATTTCCGCAGTCAAGGAGGGCAGGGCACAGGCCGCCATCTCAGCCGGCAATACCGGCGCGCTGATGGCCATGGCCAAGGTCATTCTCAAGACCATGACCGGTATCGAGCGGCCCGCCATCGCGGCGATCTGGCCGACCTTGCGCGGCGAAAGCGTGGTGCTCGACGTCGGCGCGACGATCGGTGTCGATTCGGAGATGCTGGTCGAGTTCGCGGTCATGGGCGAGGCCATGGCGCGCACGATCTTCGGCCTGCAGCGGCCGACCGTCGGCCTCCTGAACATCGGCGTCGAGGAGGTCAAGGGCCTGGACGATGTCAAGAAGGCGGGCCAGATCCTGCGCGAGGCAAATCTGCCGATCGAGTATTACGGCTTCGTCGAAGGCGACGACATCGGCCGCGGCACGGTCGATGTGGTCGTCACCGAAGGCTTCAGCGGCAATATCGCCCTCAAGACGGCCGAAGGCACGGCCAAGCAGATCGGCGAGTATCTGCGCGCCGCGATGAGCCGCACGCTTATGGCCCGCATCGGCTATCTGCTGGCCCGTGGCGCATTTACCGTGCTGCGCGAAAAGATGGATCCGCGCACCATGAACGGGGGCGTGTTCCTGGGGCTTAATGGTATTGTGGTCAAGAGCCACGGGGGCACCGACGGCTTCGGGTTCGCAAGCGCAATTGATCTGGCGGTGGACATGGCGCGTAACGAACTTGTGGCGAGAATTGCGCGTGACCTGGGCCGTTATCACGCTCATCACGAGCCGGTCCCGGGGCCAGACAAAAAGGTGAATGTTTCGTGAGCACATTGCGTTCCGTTATTCTGGGGTGCGGTTCCTACCTGCCCGAACGGGTGATGACCAATGCCGAACTGGCCGGCATGGTCGACACCACCGACGAGTGGATCGTCGAGCGCACCGGCATTCGCGAGCGCCGGATCGCGGCCGAGGGCGAGTGCACGTCCCACATGGAGATCGCCGCGGCCAAGGCGGCGCTCGACGACGCGGATGTGGAGGCCCGCGATATCGACCTCATCGTGCTCGCCACGTCGACACCGGATTACACATTCCCCGCGACCGCGGTCGCGGTGCAGGCCGAACTCGGCATCACCCAGGGCGCGGCTTTCGATGTGCAGGCGGTCTGCACCGGCTTCGTCTATGCCCTGACCACGGCGGACAACTTCCTGAGGTCGGGCCAGCATAAGCGCTGCCTTGTGATCGGGGCGGAGACCTTTTCCCGGATCCTCGACTGGGAGGACCGGGCAACCTGCGTGATATTCGGCGACGGCGCCGGCGCCGTCGTCATGGAGGCGCAAGAGCTCAATGGCACCCTGGACGACCGCGGCATACTGGCGACCCGCATCCGTTCCGACGGGCGCTATCAGGACAAGCTCTATGTCGATGGCGGGCCGTCCGCGACCATGACCACCGGTCATCTTCGCATGCAGGGCCGCGAGGTGTTTAAGCACGCCGTCGTCAACATCGCCACCGTGATGAAGGAAGCCCTGGAGGAAGCCGGCGTCGATGCCAGGGACGTCGACTGGTTCGTTCCGCACCAGGCCAACAAACGCATTCTCGACGGCACCGCGCGCAAGTTCGGAATCCCCGAAGACCGGGTTGTGGTGACGGTCGACAAGCACGGCAACACGTCTGCGGCATCGATTCCGCTGGCGCTCGACGTCGCCAAAAAGGACGGCCGCCTGAAGCAGGGCGACATGGTGCTCATGGAAGCCATGGGCGGAGGCTTTACCTGGGGCGCGGTGCTGGCGCGCTGGTGAGGCCAGGCCGCGGCAGGCTTAGCGCCTTTCTGCCCGGAAGATAGTGCGTATACGGAATATCAAGTGAGTAGTGTCGGTATTTGCCCTTTAAATAATTAGACTTACGCGGTATTGACCAGTGGTGGTCACCTGCAATACGCTGTGTGGGGATTTTGAGAGATTGCGAGGTCACATGGGGGGAAAGACGCTAACACGGGCGGACTTGAGCGATGCGGTTCACCAGCAGGTCGGACTGTCGCGCACGGAGTCAGCGGAGCTGGTCAAATCCATCCTCGATCATGTCACACATACGCTTGTCGGCGGCGAGACGGTCAAGCTCTCGTCGTTCGGAACGTTCATGGTACGGAGCAAGGGTGGGCGCATGGGACGCAATCCCAAGACCGGCGAGGAAGTTCCGATCACGCCGCGCCGGGTCCTGGTGTTCCGGCCCAGTCACGTGCTGAAAGACATGATCAACAACCATTCGGCGGTTGACGCGGAGTAGCGGCGGCAGTCTGGCCGGCGATTTTGGGAGAGCGGCGGTGGACAAGTCACCTGAGGCCTTTCGGACCATAAGCGAGGTTGCCGAGGAGCTCGACGTTCCGCAGCATGTGATGTGGTTCTGGGAGAGCAAGTTCTCGCAGATCAAGCCGATGAAGCGCGGCGGCGGCCGGCGCTATTATCGTCCCAACGACATCGAGCTTCTGCGCGGCATCCGCCATCTGCTTTACGGCGAGGGCTACAC
>JBPCWF010000497.1:0-4892 GCA_051009775.1 Hyphomicrobiales bacterium
TGCCTCACGGATCACCGCCGTCGCCTCGAGCTCGACCATGCCGGGGCTGTCGAGCAGGTCGGAGACGAAGATCATGCTCATGGCCGGGAAGTGGCGGCCCATAAGGCTGCGCCAGATGCCACCGATCTCGGCCCGGGCGGCAAGATAGGCCGGCTTGTTGGTGCAATAGACCGTCATCCGGCAGATATCGCCGGCAGTGCCGCCGGCCTCCGCCAGGACGGCCAGAACATTGCGCAGGGCCTGATCGAACTGCGGGGCGAGCTCTTCGCTCTCGAACACCTGGGCTTCGGTCCAGCCGACCTGACCGGCAATGAACACGACCCGGCCGCCCTCGACCATGATGCCGTTGGAATAGCCTATCGGCGGCGACCATCCGTCGGGCTGCAGAACATTCATGCCTAAGGTTCTCCTGCTAGAGTGCGATCATTCCTGTCCGGCCGGCGGGTCCGGATCGTCCTGCCAGCCGGCTTCGGGCTCCGGGTATTTTGCCAGGAGGCGTTCGACCAGCTCGACATGCTCCGCTTCTTCCTCGCGGAACTCCTCCGCCCATTTCTTCATCTCCGGCTCCGCCGCCGTCTCAACCATATGGTCGAAGAAGGCGAAGGCCCGCTGTTCCGCCCTCAAGGCCATCTGCAGGGCATGCCACGGGGTCATGCGGTAATGCGCTTCGTCCAGGTCGGCCGCTTCGGGGCTTTCCATGCCCGGCCATTTGAATTCGCTCGGCTTCAGCGCGGGCAGCTCGATATCGCCAGCCTGGGCCAGGATCTCTGCGGCATGTTTTTCCTCATGGCCGGCGAGCTCGCGGAAGATCTCCGCCAGGACCCGGTTGTTGTGCACTTCCATCTGGTCGGCCAGCATGCGGTAGCGTTCGAGCGCATCGGTCTCGATCGCGTGGGCATGGGCGAGAAGCTCGGCCAGGCTCGAAATACCGGTATCGCCGGGATCGGTCATATCTGAAACGTCTCCTCAAGGCGTGCGACGTCGTCCTGCGCGGTATCGCGGTCGAGGTCGTAGGCCGTCCGGCCGCCGCGATAGAGGATGCCGATATTGAAGCCGTCGTCGGTCATGATCCGGCGCGCCGCGCGCGCGGCGTCGGATGTCGGCTCGACCGGGGCGGGATGCACCGCCGATTTCCATTCGCGCTGGTCGGGCCGGAAGGTGACGCACGGGGAGAGCACCTGGACGAAGGAGAAGCCCGGATGGCGGATCGCCTCGGCCAGCGTGTGTGTCGTGTCCTTGGGATCTCCGGAAAACGCCCGGGCGACGAAATTGGCGCCCGAGGCGAGCGCGATCACCAGGGGATGGAACGGCCTCAAGCCGGTGCCGCCGGGCGCCAGCGCGCTGTCCCAGTCGGGCTCGGTGGTCGGCGACGGCTGGCCCTTGGTCATGCCGTAGATCTGGTTGTCCATGACGATGTAGGTGATGTCGACATTGCGCCGGCAGGCATGGAGGAAGTGGTTGCCGCCGATCGAGAAGCCGTCGCCGTCGCCGCCGGCGACCAGAACGGTGAGGTCCGGGCGCGCCACCTTGAGCCCGGTGCCGAGCGGCAGGGCGCGTCCGTGGACGCCGTGAAAGCCGTAACAGTTCATATAGGCCGGGATGCGCGACGAGCAGCCGATGCCGGAGATCACGGCGACGTTCTCCGGCTTGAGCTCGAGTTCGGCCAGCGCCTTGGTCACGGACAGAAGCACGTGATAGTCGCCGCAGCCCGGGCACCAGACCGGCTTGAGCTCCGACTTGTAATCGCTCGCCTTGGGTCGGACCGGGGCGTTCATAGCTGATGCTCCCTCATGATTTCGCGGTAGATCTCGCCGGCCCTGACCGGCAGGGGACCCGGATGATGGACGGCCCTGAGGTCCGCCGGCAGGTCGCACAGGCTGCGCAGATAGCGGTGGAACTGGCCGCTTTCGTTCTGTTCGATGACCAGCACCCGGCGCGCGCCTTCAAGCTCGCGCGCAAGGGCGTCGACCTGGAGCGGCGCCAGGAGGCGCACGGCGACGGTTTTGACATGCATGCCCTCGGCGCGGGCCCGGGCGGCCGCTTCGCGCACCGGCGCGGCTGTCGACCCCCAGGTCAGAATGACGAAATCGCCCGCGCCCTCGATCTCGGCCCAGTGTGCGCCATAGGTGAAATCCTCGATCTTGGAGCGGCGTTTGGCGAGCTGGGCCAGATGGTCCTCCGCGCCGGACGACGGCGTGCCGGCGGGCGTGTGCTCGAGGCCGTCGGCGGTGTACTGGCCGCCCGCGGTGCCCGGGATCGCCATGGGCGAGACGCCGTTCGCGGCCAGCGCATAGCGGGCATAGTCGGTGTCGCAGCGTTCGGCGCGCACGCGCTCGGCGATGAAGGCGATGTCGGCCGGGCGGTCGACGATCATCCGCGCCTGGCCGAGGAACTGATCGGACAGGACCACGGCCGGCGTCTGCATGGCTTCGGCGAGATGCACGGCCCATTGGGTGGTGAACAGGCAGTCGGCGAGCGATGTCGGCGCGACCACGATATGCGGCGCGTCGCCGTGCAGCCCGTAAAGCGCGATGTTGAGATCGGACTGTTCGGATTTGGTCGGTATGCCGGTCGACGGTCCGCCGCGCATGACGTCGATCACCACGACGGGGATCTCGGCCGCCGCGGCGAGGCCGATGCCCTCGGTCATCAGGGCGTAGCCCGGCCCGGACGTGGCGGTGATGGCCGGAACGCCGCCATAGGACGCACCGATGGTCATGTTGATCGATGCCAGCTCGTCTTCCGCCTGGACCAGAGTGCCGCCGACGCGTGCCAAGGCCGGGGCCAGCCATTCCAGGATCTCGGTCGCCGGAGTGATCGGATAGGCGGCGGCAAAGCGGATGCCGCCCCTGACTGCGCCCAACCCGGCCGCTTCATTGCCGGTGAGCAGCCACCGTTCGGGTTTGTCCGAACTGTCGGGGGCGCTGAGATCGGGAGCCGCGTCGGTAAGGGTCTCGCCGTGCCGGTATCCGTTGCTGACACAGGCGGTGCTCACCTCCACGACGTTGCGGCCCTTGGAGCCGAGCCGGTCGGAGATCAGACCGGTCACGGTTTTGGCCGGGATGCCGATGGCGCCGGCAACCGCCCCGAGCGCGACCATGTTGGCCCGGCCGCCGGGAACCTGTTCCGCGATCTGTTTCAAAGGCAGTTCGACAATCTTGCTCGTCAGGTCGCGGACATGTTCAGGCACCGGTCCGCCGGCAGGGTCGGCGACGACGGTGCTGTCTTCGGTCAGCGGGATCTCGACGGCGAAACGGCCATAATTGTTCCAGTCGAGCGCGATCAAAAGGTCGAAGACGTCGCTGTGGGTCTCGACCGGCCGTTCGGAAAACCGCAGCAGCGCCGCGGCCTCGCCGCCTCTGATCTGCGGTCCGACAGAGCGGGTCTGAAGCCCGTAGCAGCCGAACTTTGCGGCGGCGTCGAGCAGGAGCCCGCCGGCGGTCATGACGCCGGCGCCGCCGGAGCCGGTCAGCGCGACGGAAACGCTACGGGGGTGTGCTGTCTCCGGATGTGTCATTTGCCTCGATCCCGACTTTGCGTGCCAAAACGTCGCAGAATTCACCCATTGACGCTAAATAAGTAAACAAGTACGATTTTACGATAATAGACAAAAACACAAGGTGTCAAGCCGGATAGGACTGCGTGAGAACGCCGCACCGGCAGCACAGGGAAACCGGGATTTAACGGCCAAGAGGGAGCACCGCTGGTCATGACGTCCACCAAAGAGATCATCGACCGCTGCCAGGCGCTTTATGAGGACCTGGACTTCTCGGCCGCCCGGGCGTGGAAGGAAGCTGAGCCGGGCCGCAAGGTGATCGGCTACATGCCGATTTACGTGCCGCGCGAGATCATCCATGCCGGCGGCATGCTGCCGCTTGGCATCGTCGGCGGCGGCGACCAGCTCGAGGTCATTCACGGCGACGCCTATTATCAGAGCTATATCTGCCGCATCCCGCGCTCGACCGTCGAGCTCGGCGTGACCGGCCGCCTCGATTTCGTCGACGGCATGCTGTTCCCGTCGATCTGCGATGTCATCCGAAACCTTTCGGGCATGTGGAAGCTGATGTTTCCGGAGGTCTATTCACGCTATTTCGACGTGCCGCAGAACTACATCGACGCGATCGGCGGCAATTACTACATCAGCGAGCTGCAGGAGCTGCGCGAGGGGTTGCAGGAGCACTGCGGCGTCGAAATTACAGACGAGGCGCTGCGCCGCTCGATCGCGGTCTATAACGAGAACCGCAAGCTGGTGCGTCAGGTCTACGCGTACCGGGCGAAGCAGCCCTGGAAGGCGGCGGCGTCCGATGTCTATCTCCTGATCAGGGCGGGCCTCGTGCTCCCGGTCGAGGAGCACAGCCAGATGATGCAGGACTGGCTCGTGGCGGCGGAAGCGGAAGAGCGGCCCATGCGGGACAACTGCCGCGTCGTCGTCACCGGTCTGTTCTGTGAGCAGCCGCCGCTCAACCTGATCAAATCGATCGAGCTTTCGGGCTGCTACATCGTCGACGACGATCTGCTCCTGGTCACCCGGTGGCTGCTCGACGACGTGCCGCTGGACGGCGAACCCCTGGCCAACCTGGCCGGCGCCTTCCTGCATCATTCCGAGAGCACGGCCGCCAAATACGAACCCGACCTCAAGGAAAAGGGTCAGCACCTGGTGCGCTCGGTCAAGCAGCACGGCGCCGAGGGGGTGATCTTCGCCTCGCCCAGCTTCTGCGACCCGGCGCTGCTGGACCGGCCCATGCTGCAGCATGTCCTGGCAGCCGAGAACATCCCCTACATCGCGTTCAAATATGCCGAGAACTCCGGCCAGATGCAGCCGATCCGCGAGCAGGCCGGCACGTTCGCCGACTCGATCAAACTATGGAGCGAAGCATGACCGTTATCACCAC
>JBPCWF010000498.1:0-4506 GCA_051009775.1 Hyphomicrobiales bacterium
GCGCCTGCGCCGCCGGGGCCGGATCGGCCTTGGCCGGTGGCGGCGCCGGTTGAGGTTCGGGCACCGCAAGGTCGCTCGCCTCGTCATGCGACGGCAGGGCCGGCCCATCCGGCAGGTCGGTTCCGGCGGCCGGATCGGGCGGCACGACACCGCTGCTGTGCGCCCGCCATCTGGCGACCACGTCCTGCATGAAATCGCGGCTGCCGACCTCGTTCTGCCAGACCTGCGAGAACCGCGCGGTCGTGCTGCGCGGCATGGCGTCCGGCCGCAACCGGTCGAACCTGATGCGCGTCGGCAGGGCGACGCCTTCGCCGAAGGCGACGGCTTCGCCGGTGCCGAGCGTCGGCAGCACGTCGAGCAGGCTGGCCGACGCGTCCGAAACCCGCGCGCGCAGTATTTCCTGGTCCCGCTCGTTGGGCAGCCGCATGCCGAAAATGGTCGCGCATTGCGACAGGATGGTCGGATCGAGTTCCGCCGGCCGCTGGCTCACGATGCACAGGGAGACGCCGTATTTGCGTCCCTCTTTGGCGATTTTCGACAGCGCGCGCTTGGCCGGCTCGAACCCGAGCGAAGTGTCCATGGGCACGTAGCGGTGCGCCTCTTCGCACACCAGCGTGATCGGCACCTGGCCGCCGCTCCAATGGGCGAAGTCGAAGCTCATGCGGCTCAATACCGAGACCACCACGTTGATGATCTCCGACGGCAGGCCCGCAAGCTCGATCAGGGTCACCGGCTTGCCGCCGACCGGCACCCGGAAGATGCGCCCGAGGAACTCGGCCATCGTGTCTTGAACCGTGAGGTTTCCGAACATGAAGGCGAAACGCGGATCGCGCGATATGGTCTCGATGCGCGCCTTGAGCCGCTTGTAGGGCGCGAGTTCGCCGCGCAGCTCAAGCCGGCCGATCAGTTCCTCCAGCAGAGCGACGATGTCGGAGATGCGGTAGGGTACGGGCGTGTCGACCGACGGTGACGGCCCGTCTTCCGGTTTCGACAGCATGGAGCGCCGGTCGCCGCGCCGCTGGTTGATGCCGTAGCGGCTCTTGGCGATCGGGATCAGCTCGCGCAGGGTTTCCACATCGGTTTCATGCCCCGGGCAGTTGCCGATCAGGATTTCGACGACCTCTTCGAAGGTCAGGAGCCAGAACGGCAGGTTCAGGTTGTCGGCCGTGACCACTTCCGCCATGTCGCCGAAGGCGGGCGCGTATTCGCGGTGCGGGTCGAGCAGCAGGATATGGGCGTTCGGCGTCTGCTCGAGGATGTTGCGAAGCAGCAGGGCGACCGAGCAGGACTTGCCGCTGCCGGTCGCGCCCAGCACCGCAAGGTGCTTGCCGAGCAGTTCGTCGGTGCGCACCACGGCCGGTATCGCCGGCGCCTGAAGGATCGTGCCGATGCGGACCGAGTTCACCGCATCGCAGGCATAGACCTTGCCGAGCGTGTCCTGGCTGACCTGATAGACTTCCTGACCGAGCGATGGATAGGACGAGACGCCCCGCCTGAACAGCTGCGGCGCGCCGGCGTCGTCCTTGACCATCTCTCCGACGAATTCCAGTTCGACGATGCGCATTTCCGATACGTTCGGGTCCTGTGACGGCACCGGCACGCTCAGGGCCGAGATCAGGCCGAGCACGAAGGAGTTCGGCGTCTCGATCTTGAGCAAGGTGCCGAGCTCCGGCGGCGTCGCCGCCGCGCCTTCCATCCGTTCGGCGTCATGCACGAGCACCACCGCCTGCGACCCGGATATCGAGACAATCCGGCCGAGCGGGATCCGTTCGCCGGTGTCGATATGCGGGGCGTTATCGGCAGTCTGTGTATGCATTATAAGACCTCTTGCCACCTAGAGTTGTTTTTCGGCCGGTGCGGTGCCGGCGGCCGGCGCGGTCCAGCCAGGCGTCTTCGGCTCGCCTGCCCATATCGGCAGCGTGATCGTGGCCGTCGTGCCCTTGTTGACCTCGCTGTGCACGTGGAAAGACCCGTTATGCAGGTCGGTGAGGAGCCGGACGATCGGCATGCCGAGGCCCGAACCTTCGAATTTGCGTGCGAGGCCGCTGTCGGCCTGCCCGAACGGCTGCATCGCGATTTCGAGGTCTTCCGGCGTCATGCCGATGCCGGTGTCGCGCACGATCAAGCGGACCGCGTCGAGGCCGACCGTGTCGATGGTGATCGTCACGCGGCCGCCGGCGGGCGTGAACTTGATCGCGTTGGAGACGAGATTGATGATGATCTGCCGGACTTTCGTGATGTCGCCCTCGACCAGGGGCAGGTCCGGCCAGACCTGGCGCCGGATCTCGATCCGGTTCTCCTGCGCCGTTTCCTGGAACAGCACCAGGGAGGAGTCCAGCACTTCCTCCATGTCCATCTGTTCGGTGTTCAGCGTCACCTTGCCGGACTGGATCTTGGACAGTTCCAGAATGTTGTTGACGATCGACAGAAGGTGCTGGGCCGAGTCCTGGATATAGCGCGAATATTCCGAGACCTTTTCGGCCGATTTGTTCTGCGCGCGCCGGTCGCACAGAACTTCGGAAAAGCCGATAATGGCATTGAGCGGCGTGCGCAGCTCGTGGCTCATTTTGGCGATGAACTCGGACTTCGCCTTGCTCGCCATTTCCGCGTCGATTCTTGCAGCGTTGAGCGTGAGGGCAGCGCGGTGGCGGTGCACCGCGTCGCCCATGCGTTCGCAGTACTCAGCCATCAAGGATGTACGCCGGAAGATGTTTGTGTTTCGCGTGTGTTTCATTGCCCCAGAGAAACCCAAATGGTCTGGCTGCAACGCTAGCGCGAAACTGATAAGCGCCCGTTAAGAAGTACGTTCGGGTTTGAATTGTAACGGAACGGTTCGCCGCGGCGGCTGCGGCCCGGGGGGCGGGACCGGAATCGGGGTAGAATGGTCAGGTGGTTCGCGCTCGCCCATGCGCGGTCGCGTCGATGGTCAGCCCGCTATGAATCCTGCTCGAAGCGTCGCCGTGCGGCGCGGCGAAAGCCTGTTGCCACGGCACGAGCGACCACAGGAGCAGGAGCAGGCCACCCACGAGCAGGGCCTTGAACATGGTATATCCCGGGCGATGATTGGGTGACGTCCGGTCGCCGTCTTCTGTTCCGAAACGGCACAGACCGGCGCTGCGCTCGGGCGAAGGCGCGCCCTGCCACCCCAGAAGCAGCCGTTTGTCCAGTTCGCTGGTCTGAATTTCGGTCATGATACAGGCTCATAGCAAGAGCCGTGCCGTTAACCGTAAGGTTTGCTTTACCGCGAACGGCAAATGATTAAACTACGAACCAACATAACGAAATACAGGCGGTCGTCAGGATCCCCTTGCCCTCGGGCCGGGCGCGGGTCGCGGCCACCGGGTGGGAAACAGTGGACGCATCAAGCGCAGCCGCACGAGCGGAAAAAGACGCATTTGCGAGCAACATGAAGAAGAACGCCGGCACAGGTGAAACCGCCGCGTCCGGTGCAGCAAACGCAACCAGCGAACAGAATGACGGCCGGGCGGGACCGCACGATACGTCCGAGCGGCCCCGCGGCAAGCAACGCCGCCGGCGCAGGCGCCCCCAGCGCCGCAAGACACCGGTCTACGGCGCGCTCGATCTCGGCACCAACAACTGCCGCCTGCTGGTGGCGCGGCCGTCTCCGGAAGGTTTCCGGGTGATCGACGCCTTCTCGCGCATCGTGCGTCTCGGCGAAGGCGCGAGCCGGACCGGCCGTCTCGGCGAGGCGGCCATGGAGCGCACGATAGAGGCGCTCAAGGTGTGCACCGGCAAGATGGCCAGGCGCAACGTCACCCGATTCCGCCTGATTGCGACCGAAGCCTGCCGCGCGGCCGACAACGGAGATGAGTTCATCGACCGCGTCCACCGCTCGACCGGTCTTCGGCTTGAGATCATCGACCGCGAGACCGAGGCCCGGCTGGCGGTCGCCGGATCCGCGCCGCTCATAGACACGGATGTTTCGAGCGCGCTGGTGTTCGACATCGGCGGCGGGTCGACGGAGTTGATGTATCTCTCCGTCGGCGACAACGGTTACGAGCTCGAGGAGTGGGTGTCCCTGCCGATCGGTGTGGTCACGCTCGCAGAACGCTATGGCGGCGTTCACGTCGACCCGGCCATATTCACGGCCATGATCGGCGACGTCCGGACCGCGCTGACGGAGTTTACCGCCCGGCTGAGCGCCAATGACGGCCTGGCTGGCGAGCTTGGTCACATGCTCGGAACATCCGGCACCGTGACGACCATCGCCGGTGTTCATCTGAGCCTCGAGCGTTACGACCGGGCGCGGGTCGACGGCTGCTGGATCACGGCGGACAACATCGTCGACGTCACCCAGCGCCTGCTCGCCATGAGCTACGACCAACGCGCCGCGAATGCCTGTATCGGGCCCGACCGGGCCGATCTGGTGCTTGCCGGCTGCGCCATACTGGACGCAATCATGGAAGCCTGGCCGGCGGAACGGGTGCGTGTCGCCGACCGCGGCCTGCGCGAAGGCATACTGACCCAGCTGATGGCCGAGGACGG
>JBPCWF010000499.1:0-6926 GCA_051009775.1 Hyphomicrobiales bacterium
TGATTTCAGCCGGCCTCAAGGCGGCGAGCACCGAAGGCGCGGCTTTCACCATCGGCGAGTTCAAGGAACTGCTCGACAGCGCCGGCAGGGGCAGCGGCTTCAGTTTCGATGATCTCGCCGCGGACCGCGCCGGCATCCGCTTCGCCGCCGCGCTCATGCAATCGGACCCGCAGGCGCGCCAGGCTCTGCTCGACACCATGATCTCGGAGCAGGACCTTTTCCCCAGCATCTCCGGCCTGCCGGCCGGGTTGTCGAAGACCGAGTTCGAGCGCCGCTTCGGCACCGTCGACAGCCCCGCCTATCGCGACATGCTGGCGACCATCGAACGGCGCATAGACGCCCTGCCGGTCTTCGCGGCGCGGTGATGCCAAGTCTGCCTTTGATGGATGAAAAGCCCGAAGGGCATTGGTGCGGTCGAGAAGACTCGAACTTCCACGGGTTTTACCCCACAGCGACCTCAACGCTGCGCGTCTACCAATTCCGCCACGACCGCATTGTCTGTAGCGAGCCCGATGTATCAAATCGCGGGCCCGAGAACAAGGGCCCTGAGCGCTTTAGCCCGTGCCGGTGTTGCCGTCGGCCAGGACTTCCGCCTGGCTCAGCTTCTTCGACACTTCGACCGCGATCTTCTCACCGCTCAGCATCACCTGCCCCTTGGCGATTGGCATGTTGTTGGCGAGGATCTGGACCTCGTCATCCTCGTCTGTGCCGAGCTCGATCACGGCGCCGCGGCCCATGCGCAGAAGCTGGTGGATCGGCATATCCGCACGGCCCAGCACCACCACCAATTCGATCTCCACGTCATTGAGACTATTCACGAACGCTCCCCATATGCGTTAGACAGGTGGGCCAAAGATGACGGGAGCGCAGGCAGTTGCATGAATCACTTGAGGCTCCCGATGTTCACAGTTTCACAACCCAAGTTACCCAATGGTTAAGCTGCGCGAAGAACTGGGCGCCCGAATGCCCGGCCTGATGGCCGAAACACCGGTCGAATGGGTCGTGACCGACGGTCTGGTCGGCTATCCGGAGGCCGTGGACGAGATGGAGACGCGCGCCGCGGCGATCGCGCAAGGGAGCGCGCGCGAACGCATCTGGCTGGTCGAGCATCCCCCGCTCTACACCGCCGGCACCAGCGCGCGCGACGAGGACCTGCTGGAGCCGCAGGCCTTCCCCGTCTACCGGACCGGCCGCGGCGGCCAGTACACCTATCACGGGCCCGGCCAGCGGGTCGCCTACGTGATGCTCGACCTCAAGGCGCGGCGGCCCGATGTGCGCCTGTTCGTGTCCGCGCTGGAGGACTGGATCATCCGCACGCTCCACGAGTTCACCGTCAAAGGCGAGCGCCGCGAGGACCGGGTCGGCGTCTGGGTACGCCGGCCGGAGCTGGGCGTAGCCCGCGAAGACAAGATTGCCGCGCTCGGCGTCCGGGTCAAACGCTGGGTGACGTTTCACGGGCTGAGCATCAATGTCGATCCGGAGCTTGGCCATTTCTCCGGCATCGTGCCCTGCGGCGTCCACGGCCATGGCGTCACCAGCCTGGTCGATCTGGGCCTCCCCGTCACCATGGCCGATGTCGACATAGCGCTGCGCCGCAATTTCGAAACCCTGTTCGGCCCCACAGTCTGAGGATCGCCATCATGCCCGAAGAGCCGCTCTATCACATCGCCCAGATCAATGTCGGCACGGTCCGCTACGAGACCGACGATCCGCGCATGGCGGACTTCATGGAAAATCTCGACCGCATCAACGAGCTCGCCGAACGCTCCCCCGGTTTCGTCTGGCGCCTCAAGGACGACACCAACAACGCCACCAACATCCGCCTCTACGACAACCCGCTCCTGCTCTTGAACATGTCGGTCTGGGAGACGATCGAGGACCTCGAAGCCTTCACCTACAAGACGGTCCACACCCGCTTCGTTCAGCGCCGGGAAGAATGGTTCCACCCGTCGGCGACGACTTATCTCGCCTTGTGGTGGGTCGAGAACGACCGGTTGCCGACCGCCGGGGAGGGTCAGGAGAAGGTCGCGTATCTGGAGAAAAACGGTCCCTCCCCGCTTGCCTTCACCTTCAAGCAGCGCTTCCCGATGCCCGGTTTCGGCTGAGGACGTGCGGCCCTTTTTGGCGTCCGAACCAATTCAGACGCAGATCCCAAGCTGCCATCACGCGCCCCGGACCTGATCCGGGGCCCAGGGAAAAACGGCATCGCCAACCCATGTCGCCCTGGATCCCGCATCACGTGCGGAACACTCCATTTGAATGATACTCAATCAGACCGTGCTCAGCTGCTCGAAGCCGGTTTCCTCGAAATCCGGCTCCGTGGTGACGTCGACCTCCTCGACATCCGCATGGCTCGGCCCGATATGGCAGGCGGCGATCATCTGGTCGATCATGGCCTCTTCGCCGCTGAACAGGGCCTCGACCGTGCCGTCGCGGCGGTTGCGCACCCAACCGGCGAGCCCGAGCGCTTCCGCCGTCTGGGCCGCCCAGCCGCGAAACCACACGCCCTGCACCCGGCCCGAAATGCGCACGCGCACGGTTCTGGTTTCAAGTTCGCTCATGACACTCGTCACCCGGGGCAGTCACGCATCTGCAGCAGTGCGCCCAGCTTAGTCGAACTCCATGATCACGTCGTCGACAGCCAGGCTGTCGCCCGCCGCGCAATTGATCTTCTCAACCTTGCAGTCGCGTTCGGCGCGCAGGATGTTCTCCATCTTCATCGCCTCGACGACGCACAGGGCCTCGCCCGCCTTGACCGTCTGCCCCGCCTTCACGCCGATCGACACCACAAGCCCCGGCATCGGGCAGAGCAGCATCTTGGAGGTGTCCGCAATCTCGATCTCCGGCATCAGGGCGGCAAGCTCGGCCTCGCGCTTGGTGTAGACGTAGGCGTCCACGTCGACGCCGTGGTGCGACAGGCGGTAGCCGTTCATGATGCGCCTGACCTGGACGCAGATCCCGTAGCCGTTGAGGTAGCCGTTCCAGACCGGTTCGCCCGGTTTCCAGGTGCTCTGCACCGCAAGTTCTTCCGTGTCGCTGGATTTCTTGTTCACATGGACAATGCGCAACAGCGGACCGCCGTCGTCGGCGATCTCGACATTGTGGTCCGCGCCCGCAAAGTGCACCACGCGCTCGATTGCGAAGCGAACCGGATTGCCTCCCATCTGGTTGGTGATCCGCCGCCGGCGGGCATTTTCCCCGTGGTCCATGGCGGCAGCGACCGTCACCAGCACCTGGCGAACTTCATCGGAAAGCTCAGCACCTGAAAACCCGTTCGGAAACTCCTCTGCGATGAAACCGGTGGTGAGATCGCCGCGCATCCAGCGCGGGTTCTGCATCACCGCCGCCAGGAACGGCACATTGTGCTGAATGCCCTCGATGTAGAAGCCGTCGAGCGCGCGGGTCATATGCCGGATCGCCGCCTCGCGGTCAGCCGCGTGAGTGCACAGCTTGGCGATCATCGGATCGTAATAGATCGAGATCTCCCCGCCCTCATAGACGCCGGTGTCGTTGCGCACGGTCCGCCCGTTTTCGCTCGTCCCCTCATCGGGCGGGCGGTAACGCACCAGCCGGCCGGTCGAGGGCAGGAAGCCGCGATAAGGGTCTTCGGCATAGATCCGGCTTTCCACCGCCCAGCCGTCCAGCTTGATGCCGTCCTGGTTCAGCTTGAGCTTCTCGCCGGCCGCGACCCGGATCATCTGCTCGACCAGATCGACCCCGGTGATCAGCTCGGTCACCGGATGCTCGACCTGAAGCCTTGTGTTCATCTCCAGGAAGAAGAAATTGCGGTCCTTGTCGACGATGAACTCGACCGTGCCCGCGCTCTGGTACCTGACCGCCCTGGCAAGCGCCACCGCCTGCTCGCCCATGGCCCGGCGCGTGTCCTCGTTGAGGAACGGGCTCGGCGCCTCCTCGACGACCTTCTGGTTGCGCCGCTGGATCGAACATTCGCGCTCGCCCAGATAGACCGTGTTGCCGTGCGCGTCCGCCAGCACCTGGATCTCGATATGGCGCGGGTTGACGATGAACTTTTCGATGAACACCCGGTCGTCGCCGAAGCTCGAGCGCGCTTCCGACATCGAAGCCTCGAAACCTTCCTCCACGTCCTTGCGGTTATGGGCAACGCGCATGCCCTTGCCGCCACCGCCGGCCGACGCCTTGATCATCACCGGATAGCCGATCTCCTCGGCAATCTTGATGGCCTGTTTGGTGTCTTCGATCACCCCGAGCACGCCCGGCACGGTCGACACCTTGGCCTTGGCGGCAAATTCCTTGGACGCGATCTTGTCGCCCATGACTTCGATGGCGCGCACATTCGGACCGATAAAAGTGATGCCGGCCCGTTTGAGTTTCTTGGCGAACCCGGCGTTCTCCGACAGAAAGCCATAGCCCGGATGCACCGCTTCGGCGCCGCTCTCCCTGCAGGCCGCGATGATCTTGTCGATCACCAGATAGGACTCCGCCGCCGCCGCCGGACCGATATGCACCGCCTCATCGGCCTCGCGCACGTGAAGCGCCTGGGCGTCCGCATCGGAATAGACCGCGACCGTCCTGATCCCCATGCGCCGGGCCGTTTTGATGACCCGGCAGGCGATTTCCCCCCGGTTCGCGATCAGTATCTTCTTGAACATGCCTCAGCCTGCAAATGCTTGTTACATGAGGGTTTGCGGTTGGTCCTTAAGATTGTCAATCACCTTTTGGGCTGACATCAAGTTCGGAAACGCGCTTTCCCCGGACGCATCCATCGGTTACACAACCCTGCCCGCAACACCCACACGGATATCATGACCAAACCCGCCCCCACAGTCGGTCTCGTCAGCCTGGGCTGCCCGAAGGCCCTGGTCGACTCCGAACGCATTCTGACCCAGCTGCGCTCGGAGGGCTATACGCTCTCGCCCGATTATGACGGCGCGGACGTGGTCATCGTCAACACCTGCGGCTTCCTTGACTCAGCACGGGCGGAATCCCTGGAGGCGATCGGCGAAGCGGTGCGCGAAAACGGCCGGGTCATCGTCACCGGCTGCATGGGGCATGACGAGGCGGGCATCAGGCAGGCCCATCCCAAGGTCCTGGCGGTCACCGGCCCGCATCAGTACGAAGCCGTGGTCGAGGCGGTCCATGACGTGCTGCCGCCGGTCCACGATCCCTATACCGATCTGGTGCCGCCGCAGGGCCTCAAGCTGACGCCGCGCCATTACGCCTATCTCAAGGTCGCGGAAGGCTGCAACAACCGGTGCAGTTTCTGCATCATCCCGCAGTTGCGCGGCGATCTGGCAAGCCGACCGGCGGCCGGCGTGCTTCATGAAGCCGAGCGCCTGGCCAAGGCCGGCGTCCGCGAACTCCTGGTCATTTCCCAGGACACCAGCGCCTATGGCGTCGACATCAAGTATCGCCCGAGCGCCTGGCGCGGGCGCGAAGTCGCCGCCCGGTTCGCCGATCTGACCGAAGCGCTGGGCGAACTGGGCATCTGGATCAGGCTGCACTACGTCTATCCCTACCCGCATGTCGACAAAGTCATTCCCCTGATGGCCGAGGGCAGGATCCTGCCCTATCTCGACATGCCGCTGCAGCATGCAAGTCCCCGCGTGCTCAAGGCCATGCGCCGCCCGGCAAATCAGGAAAAGATGCTGGACCGCCTGCGCGGCTGGCGCGCGATCTGCCCGGATCTGGCGATCCGCTCCACCTTCATCGTCGGCTTTCCCGGCGAAACCGAAGACGATTTCCAGATGCTCCTGGACTGGCTGGCCGAAGCCCGGATCGAGCGGCTCGGATGCTTCAGATACGAAGCGGTCGAGGGCGCCGCCGCGAACGCCACCCGCGCCCATGTGCCCGAAGAGGTCAAGGAAGAGCGCTGGCATCGCCTAATGGCGCAACAGGCCGGCATCAGCGCCGAACTGCTTGAAGCCAAAGTCGGCCGGGAGATCGATGTCCTGATCGACGAGATCGATGTCGACGAGGCGGTCGGGCGTTCGCAATGGGACGCGCCGGAGATCGACGGCAAGGTGTTCCTGCCGGACGGCGCGCACCTGCCGGTGGGCGAAATCATCCGCGCCGAGGTGCTCGGCGCAGAGGGCTACGACCTGGTGGCCAGACCGGTCTGACGCCCGCCGCCAACGGCCCGCATGGCAGCCCCCCGTGAAACGCGGGCTCGGATGTCCTATATTCGGTGTAATCCCATCATCGGAAGCACGCGAAATGTCGGTTTCGAAACCAAAACCAACGACCTCGACCACGTTGATCAACCATGTCGCCGACTGGCTCATGGCCCAGGCGCTCGACGACACGGATCTGGAATCAGCGGTCATGGGCTGCTGCGAGCGGCTTCATGCCGCCGGGATCCCCCTGTTTCGGGGGCATTTCGCCTTCACCGTGCTGCATCCGCTCTACGGCGCGATGGGCATCACCTGGAACCGGGGTCAAGGCGTCACCATGCAAGGCTATCCGCATGTGCCGGGCGAGCAGGCGACGGAACAGTTTTCCAAGAGTCCGCATTTCTACATGTTGGAGCGCGAGCTCGACTATCTGCGCTGCCGGCTCGATTCCGGCCGCGGCCTCGAGTTCCCGGTCTTCGAGGAACTGCGCGCCGACGGCGGCACCGATTACCTGGCGTTTCTCACGCGGTTCACCCCGGGCGGCCAGGACGGCATGCTGGGGTCCTGGACGACCGATCAGCCCGGCGGGTTCACCGACGGCGAGATCGACGCCCTCTTGCGCGTGCAGGACCGGCTCGCGGTCGCCTGCAAGATGGCGGTGCGTTCCGTCCTGACCCACAATGTGCTCAGCACCTATCTCGGCGACAAGGCCGGCGAGCAGGTGATGAAGGGACAGATCCACCGTGGCGACGGCGAGTCGATTCAGGCGGTCATCTGGTACAGCGATCTGCGCGGCTCGACCGTTATGGCCGACACCCTGCCGCGCCAGGACTA
>JBPCWF010000500.1:0-3828 GCA_051009775.1 Hyphomicrobiales bacterium
TCGAAAAAATGCATGCCTACCGCAGCCATACCTGTGGCGAACTGAGACAGGAAGACGTCGGCAAGACCGCCCGGTTGTCGGGCTGGGTCCATCGCGTCCGCGATCACGGCGGCCTCCTTTTCATCGACCTCAGGGACCACTACGGCATCACCCAGTGCGTCGCCGATCCGGATTCGGCGGCCTTCGCCGCGGCCGAGACCGCGCGCGCCGAGTGGGTGATCCGGGTCGACGGCGAGATCAAGGCGCGCAGCGCGGAGACGATCAACGACAAGCTGCCGACCGGCCACATCGAGCTTTTCATTCGCGAGTTCGAGGTCCTGTCGAGCGCCGACGAACTGCCCGTGCCGGTGTTCGGCGAGCCCGACTACCCGGAAGAGACCCGGCTCAAATACCGCTTCGTCGATCTGCGCCGCGAAACGCTCCATGCCAATATCGTCAAGCGCTCCCGGATCATCGATTCGATCCGCCGGCGCATGTGGGACGGAGGCTTCTTCGAATTCCAGACGCCGATCCTCACCGCCTCCAGTCCGGAGGGCGCGCGCGACTTCCTGGTGCCGTCGCGCATGCATCCCGGCAAGTTCTACGCGCTTCCCCAGGCGCCGCAGCAGTTCAAGCAGCTGACCATGGTCGCCGGCTTCGACCGGTATTTCCAGATCGCGCCGTGCTTCCGTGACGAGGACGCCCGGGCCGACCGCAGCCCGGGCGAGTTCTATCAGCTCGACATCGAAATGAGCTTCGTCACCCAGGAGGACGTGTTCCAGGCGGTCGAGCCGGTCCTGCGCGGCCTGTTCGAGGAATTCGGCGACGGCCAGGCGGTGACCCAGGACTTTCCGCGCATCCCCTATGCCGAGGCGATGCGCAAGTACGGCTCCGACAAGCCCGACCTGCGCAACCCGATCGAGATGGAGGGCGTGACCGACTGGTTCCGCGACTCAGGCTTCAAGATCTTCGCCGGCATGATCGCCGGCGACGATCAGGTCGAGGTCTGGGCGATCCCCGCCAAGGGCGGCGGCAGCCGGGCGTTCTGCGACCGGATGAACTCCTGGGCGCAGGGCGAGTGCCAGCCCGGGCTCGGCTACATCTTCTTCCGCGACGGCGAGGGTGCCGGGCCGATCGCCAAGAATCTGGGCGATACCATCACCCAGCAGTTGCGCCAGAACCTTGATCTGCAGGACGGCGATGCGGTGTTTTTTGTTGCCGGGATCCCGAAGGACTTTGCCGACTTCGCCGGTCGTGCGCGCGCAAAAATTGGCGACGATCTGGAGTTGACTGCGCAGGACCGGTTCGATTTCTGCTGGGTGGTCGATTTCCCGATGTTCGAGTGGGATGAGGAGGAGAAACGGGTCGAATTCTCCCACAATCCGTTCTCGATGCCGCAAGGAGGGCTTGAGGCGCTGGAGACGCAAGATCCGCTGGAGGTTCTCGCCTGGCAATATGACATCGTCTGCAACGGCGTGGAGCTGTCGTCCGGCGCGATCAGGAATCATCTTCCCGAAATCATGCAAAAGGCGTTCGCGATCGCCGGCTACGAGATGAGCGTATTGGAGGAGAAGTTCGGCGGCATGCTCCGCGCGCTCCAATATGGCGCGCCGCCCCATGGCGGTATCGCGCCGGGCATTGACCGCATCGTTATGCTCCTGTGCGGGACAGAGAATATCCGCGAAGTGACCATGTTCCCCATGAACCAGCAGGCGGAAGATTTGCTGATGGGTGCGCCGGGCGAAGTATCAGCCAAACAGCTAAGAGAGCTGCATATTCGGCTGAATTTGCCAAAGGACTAACATTCCCGCCTGACTCTCAGGCACATTTGTGCTGGTCTTGCTAGAGTGCCGGCTGGCTTGGCAATAGGGGCATGCTGAAACTGGCGGGGAGGGACATACGTGGCCAGCGACCTTTCAGACGATCTGCGCTCCGGCGCGCTCATTTATCACGAGCGTCCGCGGCCCGGTAAGCTTGAGATCAAGGCGATCAAACCACTGGGAAACCAGCGCGACCTGGCGCTGGCCTATTCGCCCGGCGTGGCGGCGGCCTGCGAGGCGATTGCCGATGATCCGGGCCGGGCGGCCAGCCTGACCATCCGCGCCAACCTTGTCGGCGTCATCACCAACGGCACCGCGGTGCTCGGGCTTGGCGCCATCGGCCCGCTGGCGTCGAAACCGGTGATGGAGGGCAAGGCGGTGCTGTTCAAGAAATTTGCCGGGATCGATGTGTTCGACATCGAGGTGGACTCAACGGACGTGGATCGCTTCTGCGACGTCGTGGCGCCGCTGGAGCCGACCTTCGGCGGCATCAATCTGGAGGATATCAAGGCGCCGGAATGTTTCCAGATCGAGGATGCGCTGAAAGAGCGCATGAAAATTCCGGTATTCCATGACGACCAGCACGGCACCGCTATCATCGTTGCCGCAGCGATCCGTAACGGGCTCGAATTCGCCGGCAAGTCTCTTGATAACGTCAAGATCGTGACCTCGGGCGCGGGAGCCGCGGCGCTCGCCTGTCTGAACCTGCTGTTGGGCATGGGTGCGAAAACCAAAAACATCTGGATCACCGACATCGAGGGTGTCGTTTACCAGGGCCGCAAGAAGCTCATGGATCCGTGGAAGGACAAGTTCGCGCAAAAGACCGAGCTGCGCACGCTGGCTGAGGTGATCGAGGGGGCAGACGTGTTTTTGGGGTTGTCGGCCGGTGGCGTGTTGAAGCCGGACATGGTCAAGACGATGGGCGACAAGCCGTTGATCATGGCGCTTGCCAATCCGGTTCCCGAGATTATGCCGGACGAGGCCCGCGAAGCGAAACCCGACGCGATGATCTGCACCGGGCGCTCGGACTATTCCAACCAGGTAAACAACGTCCTGTGCTTTCCCTACATCTTCCGTGGTGCGCTCGATGTCGGCGCGACCGCCATTAACGAGGCCATGAAGCACGCGGCGGTCGAGGCAATCGCTTCATTGGCGCATGAGGCGTCGTCGGATGTGGCAGCGCAGGCCTATGGCGGCGTTACGCGTATTTTCGGACCTGACTATCTGATCCCCGCACCCTTCGACCCGAGGCTGATCTTGAGGATCGCGCCGGCGGTCGCCAAGGCGGCGATGGATTCAGGTGTGGCCGCGCGCCCGATTACCGATTTCGAGGCCTATGAGGAGGAGTTGAACCGTTTCGTGTTCCGCTCGGGCACGATCATGAAGCCGGTGTTTGAGCGCGCGCAGTCTGTACCGAAGCGGGTGATTTATGCGGAAGGCGAAGATGAACGCGTGTTGCGCGCGGCCCAGGTTGCGCTGGAGGAACACATTGCCGTTCCGATCCTTATCGGGCGGCCTGATGTCATCAAATCACGGATCGAACGTTTTGGCCTCACCGTCGATGCCGACAAGGATTTCGAGATCATCAATCCGGAATCAGATTCCCGCTACAATGAATATGTCGACGCCTATTACGAGCTTACCTGCCGCAAGGGCATTACACCCGACGCCGCCCGCACCGTGGTGCGGACACAAGCGACCGTGATCGCCGCTTTGGCTATGCGCCGCGAGGAGGCAGATGCCATGATTTGCGGTCTCGACGGGCGGTTCGACCGGCATCTGCGGCATATTCGCGATGTTGTCGGGCTGGGCGAGGGCGTGCGTGATTTTTCCACCCTCAGCCTCGTGATCCTGTCCAGCGGTCCCTACTTTCTTGCAGATACCTATATCTCCACCAATCCCACGGCGGAGGAAATCGCGGAAATGGCCGGTCTCACCGCCAACCATGTTCAGCGGTTCGGAATTACGCCGCGCATTGCGCTCCTGTCCCACTCCAATTTCGGAAGCGCTGAATCCAAAACCGCACGTA
>JBPCWF010000501.1:0-3238 GCA_051009775.1 Hyphomicrobiales bacterium
TCTGGCGCTGGTGCCGCTTGGCGACATTGACGCCCTGGACGAGCGCCCGCGCCTTGTCGGGCATGACCCTGAGCACGTCGCCCGACTTGCCCTTGTCCTTGCCCGTCATCATGACGACCCGGTCGCCCTTTTTGATCTTCGCCGCCATCACAACACCTCCGGCGCGAGGGATACGATCTTCATATGGTTCTTGCTCCGCAACTCGCGCGTGACCGGCCCGAAGATGCGCGTTCCGATCGGCTCGCCCTGCGGGTTCACCAGCACCGCCGCATTGCGGTCGAAGCGGATGGCGCTGCCGTCGGGACGCCTGATGTCCTTTGCGGTGCGCACGACGACCGCCTTCATGACATCGCCCTTCTTGACGCGTCCGCGCGGAATCGCCTCTTTCACGCTGACGACGATAATGTCTCCGACCGAAGCGTATTTGCGCTTCGAGCCGCCCAGCACCTTGATGCATTGGACCCGGCGGGCGCCTGAGTTGTCCGCAACATCCAGATTGGTCTGCATCTGTATCATGGCTCTGTCCGCCTTGCCCCCGCCCCGCCGGTTTGTGACCGGGCTGAGAACGCTAGTGGTTTCCGCAACTTAAGCTCTTTTCCCGACCGCCTCACGACGCCTGATCGGCGATCAGCGTCCATCGCTTGTTCTTCGATATCGGCGCGCATTCCTGTATCCGCACAATGTCGCCGGTCTTGGCGGCATTGGCCTCGTCATGCGCGTGATATTTCTTGCTCCGCCGCACCGTCTTCTTGAACAGCGGATCGGTGAAGCGCCGCTCGACCCTGACAACAACGGTCTTTTCGTTCTTGTCGCTGACGACCACGCCCTGAAGTATCCGTTTTGGCATCGTCCAAAGACTCCAATTCTCTATGACTGCGCGGCTTGCGGCCGCCCATTGCCCCGAATGCTCTTGATCCGCGCGATATCGCGCCGGATCTGGCGGATCCGGGCCGTATTTTCCAGCTGTCCCGTCGCCTTTTGAAAGCGCAGGTTGAACTGCTCCTTCTTCAGCTTGATCAACTCGTCATCGAGCTGGTCCGGGCTCATGTCTCTCACTTCACTGGCCTTCATGGCCTCAATCCCTTCACTTGGCTCGCCGCACCCTAGTCGCCCAGACGCGCAACGAAACGCGTCTTGATCGGCAGCTTCGCGGCGCCGAGGCGCAACGCCTCCTCCGCAACACCGCGGGTCACGCCGTCGATCTCGAACATGATCCGGCCGGGCTTGACCTTGGCGGCCCAGAATTCCGGCGCGCCCTTGCCCTTGCCCATGCGGACCTCGGTCGGTTTCTTCGACACCGGCACGTCAGGGAAGATCCGGATCCAGACACGGCCCTGACGCTTCATGTGGCGCGTGATGGCGCGGCGCGCGGCCTCTATCTGGCGCGCGGTGATGCGCTCTGGCGCTTGCGCCTTCAAACCATAGGCGCCGAAATTAAGCTGCGTTCCGCCCTTGGCAGCACCCTTGATCCGGCCCTTTTGCTGCTTGCGGAATTTCGTGCGTTTAGGCTGCAGCATCGATCTGTCTCTCTCTCACTCTCGCTTGCGGTCGCTCAGGCGCCGAGCCCGGCTTCACGCCGCATGCCGCGGCCCGTGTCCTGCGCATCGAGCGCGCGGCGTTCCTGCGCCATCGGGTCGTGCTCGAGGATCTCGCCCTTGAACACCCACACCTTGATGCCGATGATGCCGTAGGCGGTCTTGGCCTCGGCGGTTCCGTAGTCGACATCGGCGCGCAGCGTATGCAGCGGCACCCTGCCCTCCCGGTACCACTCCGAGCGCGCGATCTCCGCACCGCCCAGCCGGCCGGCGGAATTGATCCGGATGCCTTCCGCGCCGAGACGCATGGCCGACTGCACCGCACGCTTCATGGCGCGCCGGAACGCGACCCGGCGTTCGAGCTGCTGGGCGATGTTCTCCGCCACCAGCTTTGCGTCCACTTCCGGCTTGCGCACCTCGACGATGTTGAGGTGCACCTCGGAGTCGGTCATCGACGAGATCTGTTTGCGCAGCTTCTCGATGTCGGCGCCCTTCTTGCCGATCACAACACCCGGCCGTGCCGTGTGAATGGTGACCCGGCACTTCTTGTGCGGCCGCTCGATGACGATCTTGGAGACGCCGGCCTGTTTCAGCCCGGCCTGCAGATACGCCCGGATCTTGGCGTCTTCATGCAGCAGGCGGCCATATTCGTCGCCATCCGCATACCACCGCGAATCCCAGGTGCGGTTGATGCCAAGCCGCAGACCGATCGGATTAACTTTATGGCCCATCAGGCGGCCTCCTCAACTTGCCGGACCACGATGGTTAGCCGGCTGAACGGTTTGATGATACGACCGACCCGGCCGCGCGCCCTGGGGCGCCAGCGCTTCATTACCATGCCCTTGCCCACGAACGCCTCGACGACCACAAGGTCGTCGACGTCGAGGTCGTGATTGTTCTCCGCGTTGGCAATCGCCGATTCGAGCGTCTTCTTGACCTCGCGCGCGATCCGCTTGCGCGAGAATGTCAGCTCTGCGAGCGCGGAATCCACCTTCTTGCCGCGAATGCCGGACGCGACCACGTTCAGCTTCTGCGGGCTGATCCGCAGGAGCCGGGTCACCGCGCGGGCTTCGTTCTCAGCCAGCGCCCGGTCTCTTGACCGTTTACCCATGGCCTAAGCTCTCCTCGCCTTCTTGTCCGCCGAATGGCCGTAATAGGTCCGCGTCGGCGCGAACTCACCCAGCTTGTGGCCGATCATGTCTTCGGTCACCAGGACCGGGATATGCTTGTGGCCGTTATGAACCGCGAAGGTCACGCCGACGAACTGCGGAACGATCGTCGAGCGCCGGCTCCATGTCTTGATCGCAGCCTTGCGGCCGGAAGACTGGGCCTCCTCCACCTTCTTCAACAAATAGCCGTCGATGAACGGGCCTTTCCACACAGATCGTGCCACGGGTTTCTACCTCTTAGCGTCGTTTCTTGCGCAGGTGTCTGCTGCGCAGAATGTATTTGTCGGTCGATTTGTTCGAGCGCGTGCGCTTGCCCTTGGTCGGCTTGCCCCACGGCGTCACCGGATGGCGCCCGCCGGAGCTGCGGCCCTCGCCGCCGCCATGGGGGTGATCGATCGGGTTCATGGCGACACCGCGCACGGACGGACGCTTGCCGAGCCAGCGGTTGCGGCCGGCCTTTCCGAGCTTGATGTTGCCGTGATCCGGATTGGACACGGCACCGACCGTCGCCATGCATTCCGCCCGCACCATGCG
>JBPCWF010000502.1:0-3178 GCA_051009775.1 Hyphomicrobiales bacterium
TGGTCACGGGCTCGACCCACAAGAGCTTCTTCGGACCCCAGCGCGGCGTCATCCTGAGCAATATCGAACACGGATCGCCGCTTGAGGAACTCTGGGGCTATATCGAGCAGCGCGCCTTCCCGGGCCATGTCAGCAACCACCACCTGGGCACCCAACTCGGGCTGCTCGGTGCGACGTACGAAATGCTCGCGTTCCAGCGCGACTATCCGGCCCAGGTGATCGCCAATGCCAAGGCGTTCGCCCGCGCGCTCGCCGCCCAGGACCTGGAGCTCGAGGGCGATCCGGAACTCGGCTTCACGGAGACCCACCAGGTGCTTCTGCGCACCGCCCGCGGCAAGGGCGAGTTCATCTCCGACCTGCTCGAAGCGAGCAACGTCATCACCAACCCGCAGGCCTATGCCGACGACATCAGCTTCGCCGCCGCGTCGGGCGTGCGCATGGGCACGCCGGAGATGACCCGCCACGGCATGAAGGAGGCGGATTTCGAGAATCTTGCGGGCCTGCTGGCGGAAATCGTCCATTCAGGCGGCGACCGGCCGCGCGGCCATTTCACGGAGCAGGTGAAGGCGTTCCGGCAGCGGTTCGCGGAGATGCACTATTGCCTGTAGCCGGGGCGCGGGGTGCCATTCCCGTCACTCCGCCGCTTTGGCGTGCCTCCACCCACCAGGCGCCGGCCATTCCGCCACCAGCAGCTGCGGCTCCTGGACAAGGTAAAACTCCGCCTTGGGCGTTACGTCGGTGATGTAGACCTGGAAGCGCACGGTGGCTTTCGGCACCACGTAGCCGCGCTCGAAGCGGATCCGGTCGAACGGCTCGGTCAGGTCGGTGAACAGCGCGAACCTGTCGGATGTGAACACCCGGTCGTCGAATGTCCCGAGCTGGTCGAACGACAGGCCGTCGACATAGACACTCGGCTGTCCGATCTCCTCCTGCAGCTCCAGGTCGAATCCGGCCCAGTTGCGCCTGGTGCCGTTGGTCACCACGGTGACCAGGGAGAACTGGACGAACGACCCCAGCAGGACCCTGCCGTCGTCCCCCGCCCGCGCAAGCGGCCGGATGACGAGGACGGCGGGCCCTAACCGGTCGATGCGTTCGACGATCACGATCGGGTCCGTCCGGGTGCCCGCGCCCGACGCGCCCAGGATCTCGAAGCCGCCGAGCTCGTCGCTGAACGCATAGCCACCCGCGCGCCATTCGCCGGCGGCCGCAACGCCCGGCCCCAGCAATGAGGCCGCAAGCAGCAGGATCACACCAGGAAGCCGGTACATACCCCCACTCTAGCGCAGAATAGAGAATTGGAGAAACACGCCCGGTCCGCACGCCATTCGCGAAATCTTAAGGCTGCTCGGTAACTCTGTTGCCTGAGCAAAAGCGCCCAGTCGTATTGCGGGGCTCCATGTCGCCATCTGAACGAAAAGCTTTGCAACTCATCGAGGCTCCGCCCGATGAGCCCGCTGCCGTGCGTGCGGACCGGAGCGAAACCGCGACGCTCGATCCCGGCGACTGGGACGCCTTCCGCACCTCGCTTCACGCCGCGGCGGATCGCGCGCTCGATCATCTGGAAACCCGGAGCGAACGGCCGGTATGGCGTCCGGTGAGCGAGACGGTAAAGGCGGCGATCGACGAGCCGCTGCCGGTCGATCCCCAGGGCATCGCAAGAGTGATCGAGGACATCGAGGCGTTTGTACTGCCGTACGATACCGGCAACACCCATCCCCGCTTCTTCGGCTGGGTCCATGGCGCCGGCACGGCCGGCGGCATGGTCGCGGAACTGTTCGCGGCGGCCATCAACGCCAATCTCGGCGGGCGCGACCATGGCGCGGTCTATATCGAGCGCCAGGTCCTGAAATGGGCCTGCCGGATGTTCGGCCTGCCGGACGGGGCGGGCGGTCTTCTGGTCAGCGGCACGTCGATGGCGACCCTGATCGCCCTGACGGTTGCGCGCAACGTGAAATCGAATGGAGATCTCCGAGCCGATGGTCTGCGGGCGCAGTCGCGGCCCCTGGTCGGCTACGCCTCGGCCGAGGCGCACAGTTCCGTTGCCAAGGCGTTCGAGATCCTGGGCCTCGGCGGGCGGGCGCTCAGATCCGTTCCCGTGGATGAGAATTTCTCGATCGACGCGGGCGCGCTGCGCGATGCGATCCGCAAGGACGTCGCCGCCGGGAACCAGCCCTTTGCGGTGATCGGAACCGCGGGCACGGTCAACACCGGCGCGATCGATCCACTGGACGAGATCGCGGATATCTGCAGCGCGCACGATCTCTGGTTCCATGTCGACGGCGCGTTCGGCGGGCTCGCGGTGCTTGCGCAGGCGCAGGCGGACAAGGTCCGCGGCATTGAGCGTGCGGACTCCATTGCGTTCGATTTTCACAAATGGCTCCATGTACCCTATGACGCCGGCTGCGTCCTCCTGCGCGATGGCGATCTGCAGCGCCAGACATTCGCCACCCGGCCGGACTATCTGCAGGGTCTCGAACGCGGTCTTGCCGGAGGCGACCCCTGGTTTTGCGAGCTCGGCCCGGAACTTTCCCGCGGCTTTCGCGCCCTCAAGGTCTGGCTCACCCTCAAGGAACACGGGGTCGCGCGCCTCGGCGCCATGATCGCGCGCAATTGTGCGCAGGCCGAATATCTCGCCGGACGCGTCACCGCGGAGCACGGGCTTGAGCTTCTGGCGCCGGTCTCGCTCAACATCTGCTGCTTCCGCTTCACCGGCGGCGAGCTTGGCGCGGATCGGACGGACGAGCTGAACAAGGAAATCGTCATCCAGTTGCAGGAAAGGGGGATTGCGGCGCCCTCCACCACCTGGATCGACGGCCGGCTCGCGATCCGCGTCAACATCACCAACCACCGGACCCGAACCGCGGATCTGGATCTCCTGGTGAACGCGGTTCTCGAACTCGGCCACGACCTCCTGTTTTCAGAGCAGTTCACCGGGGCCGGCACCGATGAACGCCGGTGCGGCGCCGACCGGGCCCGGGAGTTGCCGCAAGCCTCCGTAACGGACGCCATGCCGGTTCTGGACCGCGCGCTGTCCGGGCCGGAAATCGCCGCGCTGGCGGGCAACGTCTCGATCAAGATCGCGCCGCGGATCGACACGGTGTTCCGCCTTGAAAAGGGCGTCGTGCACCTCCACCCATCCGGACTGCGCTCCGTGCCCGCGGCCTCGGTTCTCCTGCGC
>JBPCWF010000503.1:0-2893 GCA_051009775.1 Hyphomicrobiales bacterium
ATCGCCGGGTCGATCGCCAGACTGCAGGCGGCGGTGAACGCCGGAGGAAGCGATCGGAACCTGAGAAACAGGCTTGAAGACCTGTCGAAAAAGCTTGTCCGGCAGGATCGGGAAATAGCCCTGCAGAACAAAAGGCTTTCGGACATCGCCAGGGATCTGGACCGGATTGAGAGACTGGTGCGGCGGACCGCCCGCCGTTGATCCGCAGGCGAATGCTGCCGGTCCGGGCGTCCGGACTTTCGCCTCCTTCAGGAGACCGCCTCAATCGGTCGGCGCGGATGTCCTTCATCCCGTCCGAACCCGGTCAGCTCGATCAGATCGAAGTAAAACGTCGCACCCGCACCGGGCAGGGACTCGACGCGAATATCGCCGCCGTGAGCCTCGACGATGGCCTTGCAGATGCTCAGACCCAGACCGGTGCCTTTCTTGGCCCGCACGTCGGAGGCATCGACCTGCGTGAACTTCTGAAAGATCTTGCCGTGCATGTGCTGCGCAATACCCTGGCCACCGTCGCACACGGATAGCCGGATCGACCGGTCCGTGCGAAAGGCCCGAACGATCACCTCCTCATCCCTGGAAGAGTACTTCGCGGCATTGGACAGCAGGTTGGTCAGCACCTGCGTCAACCGCAAAGCATCCGCGTTGACCCAGGCCTGACCGATGTTCTCCTCGAACCGAAAGCGCACGCCGTACTCCGCGCCGTAGATCTCGGTCTCGCTCAGCGCCTGACGCGTCAGTGCAACAATGTCCACGGGTTCGAAATGGTAGTCCAGCCGGCCGGCCTCGATTTTCTGGACATCCAGAATGTCGTTCACCAGCGCAACAAGTCTCTGGGCATTGTTATGGGCGATTGCAATGAGCGATCTTGCTTGCTGCGGAACATCCCCGAGCGTGCCTCGGCTGATCAGGCCCAACGCCGCGACAAGCGAGCTGAGCGGGGTGCGAAGTTCGTGGCTCACGATCGAGACGAACTCGCTCTTCAGCTCCATGTTCCTTTCACGCTCGGTGACGTCGGCATAGGTCAGCATCCGGCCGCCGTCAGGCAGGGGAATGCACTTGTACTCCAGAACTCTTCCGTCCGACCGTGCCGACAAGGCGGCTTTGCCATCGGCCCTCAGAAGCGCCTCGCGCCGGTCCCGCACGTAATCCGCCCACTCCGCGTCCGGCACATCGTAGATGCCGCCGTCCCGGAGATATTCGATCATCTGATCGAATGTCGGCATAGCCTGCGCAAATTCGTCGGACACATTCCACATGCGGCAGAAAGCATCGTTGATCAGCCGGGCGCGCAAATCGGGACCCATGAACATCACACCGTAATCGATGCCCGAAAACACCGCGTTGAAGTCCTCCAACACGGCTTCTTTTGATTTCAGTTCCTGTGCCGCGCGTCTGCCGGCCACTCTGAGTTCCAGTTCGTCGACCACGATGGCGGCCAGATCGCGGAACAGCGTTTTCTGGTCATCCGTGAAATTTCGCGGCCGCCGGTCTATGGCGCACAGTGTCCCGACGTTCTGGCCGGCCTGGTTCGTCAGGGGCGCGCCGGCATAGAAGCGGATCTTCGGGTCCTGCAGAACCAGCGGGTTGTCCCGAAATCTCGGATCCTCCAGGGCGTTGGGGACCACCATCATTTCATCCTGCATGATCGTGTATGTGCAGAACGAGATGTCGCGAGGCGTTTCGGTGGCATCGAGGCCCTGACGCGACTTGAACCACTGACGCTCCGAGTCGACCAGCGATACCAGACATATCGGCACGTCCAGAAGGCGACACGCCATACGCGTCACCCGGTCGAAGCGCTCCTCGGGCGCGCTGTCCAGAACGTCATAGCTCCTGAGGGCGCGCAGGCGTTCCGCCTCGTTCGCAGGTATGGGGATGTGTCTTGTGTTCATCGCGGCGTCAGAAGATTCATGCTTGGCTTGACGACCGATAGATCGCGAGCTTTCGCGGCTCCGAGTTGGGTTCAAATGAACAAAATATTCTGCCGCGGAAGAATGTCGTCCACGCCCGGAGAGCCTAACGCGATGCAGTTACGAGCCTGTTAAGAGCAGCCCGGCAACCGGGCGGCGGCAAGCACGCCGGGACACAACCCGAACCGGACAGCAGGCGGGACGGTCCACGTTCACGGAAAAGAGTGCACGGCGGCGCTTCTCGCTCCGGACCCGCCCGGACTAATCGTAGTGTTTGAAGACTTTGGTCTGGCTGCCGCGTTTGAACGTGACGACGTCATAGGGATCGCGTTGTCCGTTCTCCATGCCCGGTGATCCCGATGGCATGCCGGGAACGGCAAGCCCGTCGATGTCGGGCCGCGCCGTCAGCAGGCGCTTGACGTCGGTTGCGGGCACGTGTCCTTCGATCGCGTAGCCGCCGACCGTGGCCGTGTGGCACGACTGCAGGGCCTCGGGGATGCCGGCCGCGCGTTTGACTTGGCCTAGATCTTCGACCTCTTTGATTTCGACCTTGAACCCAGCGTCCTTCATGTGCTGAACCCAGGCGGTGCAGCAGCCGCACCAAGGCGACTTCCACACCGTCATCTGCGGAAGCTCTCCGGCTCCGGCCTGAATGAACGAGCCGACGATGGCGCACACCGCGATCAGGATTGTCAAACGTTTCATCTCATTCCCTCCTTGTCCGCTGCGCGCCGCGTTGCCGGTTTGACCGTTCCCAATTCTAATCCGTCTTGGCCGGCGTGATTTGATGGAGGTCAATATGGCGGGGATTGGTGCCGAAATATGGCCGCGATCGGCCGGGCACGGGCCCCACCGGGTTCGCCCTTCCGTTTGCGGGCAATTTTCGGACGCTGTTCAGGCTTGCCGGTGCGGTGCGCCGCTATGGGTGGACAGATGAGGCTTTTATCATCGGACTATCTGCCGGTCGTGCTGCTCCTCGACCT
>JBPCWF010000504.1:0-2739 GCA_051009775.1 Hyphomicrobiales bacterium
TCGGTTTCATAGGCCCCGTCGCGCAACACGCGGTGGGTCAGATTGGTGAAATCGAACCCGGTCAGGTGGCGGCAATGATAGTGGATGTAGTTCTCGCGCCGCTGCTCTCCGTCGGACGGCACGTCGATACCGGCCCCGACCTGGTCCTCGACCGCCTCCCGCGTCGCCCGCCGCACCAGCGTCTCGAATTCGTCGTCGGCCTGTGACACGGCATCGGAATACTCGCGCGTGACATCGCCGCCTGCGGACGTCATGCCGTCGCGTAGCGTGAACCAGTCCCTGAACGGCAGATAATCGGGTTTCGGATATGCGCCGAGGCAGGTGGTCGTGAGTGCCATGCCGTGTCTTCCCGTTTCATGCGCACAGGCGCATATATCACCAGAACCGATAGATTGTATAGCATCAAACGATTTGACCGATAGTAACGCATTTCCTATCACCGCTTCCAGGGCAATCGAGGACCAGGGCCACTCATGACTGCGAACATGGATTGGCCGGACGAAGGGCAGACGGACGCCGGGGCGGGCGCCTTTCCCCTGCTCCTGACGCCCGGCCCCCTGACCACATCGGCAGCGACCAAAAAGGCCATGACGAACGACTGGGGCTCGCGCGACGTGGAGTTCATCGCGCTGGTGAAGTCGATCCGCGCCCGGCTGCTTGAGATTGCCTGCGCCGGTCCGGACCGGGACTGCGTTCTGATCCAGGGCAGCGGCACCTTCGCCATCGAGGCCGCGCTCTCCAGCTTCGTGCCGCGCGACGGCAAGGCGCTCGTGGTGGTCAACGGCGCTTACGGCAAACGCGCCGCCCGGATCCTGGATTATCTCGGCCGCGCCTACGCCGTGCTCGAATACGGCGAGGCCGAGACCCCGGACCCGGCGCGGCTCGAGGCGGTGCTTGCCGGCGACCCGGCGCTTTCGGATGTCTTCCTGGTCCATTGCGAGACCACCTCGGGCATCGTCAATCCGCTGGACGCGCTGTGCGCCGCCGTCAGGGCGCAGAACCGCCGTGTCATCGTCGACGCCATGAGCTCGTTCGGCGCCCTGCCGATCGATGTCGACGCGCTCGGCATCGATGTGCTGGTGTCGTCCGCCAACAAATGCCTGGAAGGGGCGCCGGGCTTCGCCTATGTGCTCGCCCGGCACGACCTGCTGGTCCGGTCTCAAGGCCGCTCGCACTCGCTGTCGCTCGACCTGTACGACCAGTGGCAGGCGATGGAGCGCACCGGCCAGTTCCGGTTCACCCCGCCGACCCACATCCTGGTCGCCTTCGATCAGGCGCTGAAGGAGCATGCCGACGAGGGCGGCGTTGCCGGACGGGGCGCCCGCTATGCCCGCAACCGCGATGTGCTGGTCGGCGCGCTCAGCGGTCTGGGCTTCGCCCCCCTGCTCGACGACGCCCATGCCGGACCGATCATCCAGACCTTCCATGCGCCGCGCGACCCGAATTTCGACTTCGACCGCTTCTACGACGCCCTGCGCGAACGCGGCTACGCCATCTATCCGGGCAAGCTCACCGATGCCCCGGCCTTCAGGATCGGAACCATCGGCGCCCTGGACGAAACCGTCATGCGCGGCGTCGCCGACGCAATCGCACAAGTCCTCGAAACCATGGGGGTGAGCGATCTCGCTCCCCCGCACCGCTGAACGCAGCCAACATCAAGGTCAAACAAGATGAACCATCAGACTTACAGCTTCACCTACAACCGCACCTACACCGGACCGGTTCAGGCCGTGCTGCTCGACTGGGCCGGCACCACCATGGACTACGGCTGCGTCGCGCCGGCGGTCGTGTTCATCGAGGTCTTCAAGCGCAAGCAGGTGCCGATCACCATGGCCGAGGCCCGCGCGCCGATGGGCGCCCACAAGATGGTTCACATCCGCAAGATCACGCAACTGGACTCGGTCCGCGCGCGCTGGCAGGACGCCCATGGCCGTTACCCCAGAGAAGACGACGTGGAGGCCATGTTCGAGGAATTCGTGCCGCTTCAGCTCGAATGCCTGTCGACCTATTCCGACCTGATCCCGGGCGCGCTCGACACCGTGAACGGGCTCAAGCAGCGCGGCATCAAGATCGGCTCGACCACCGGCTACACGACCGAGATGACCGAGATCAATCTGCGCGACGCGGCAAAGCAGGGCTACGTCCCGGAATCGACCGTGTGCGCCTCGGAGATGCCCGCCGGACGGCCCTATCCGTTCATGTGCCTGCAGAACGCGATCAACCTTCAAATCGACACGGTTGCCGCATGCGTCAAGGTCGACGACACGATCCCCGGCATTTACGAGGGTCTCAATGCGGGCATGTGGACCGTGGGCCTGGCGATCTCGGGCAACGAGGTCGGCCTGACGCTTGAGGAGTGGAATGCGCTGCCGGACGAGGACAAGGAGATCCGCCGCGACCGCGCGTGGGACCGGATGAAGGGCTCCGGGGCCCATTATGTGGTTGATACGATCGCCGATCTGATGCCTTGTATCGACGATATCGAGGCGCGGCTGAGCCGCGGCGAACGCCCCTGAGAACGATCGGAGAGCAAGACGGCATGAAACTGGTCCACGTCACCGATCTGCATCTGGTGGCGCCGTTCGAGGAACTGTGGGGCCTGAAACCGTTCGACCGGCTGGATGCCTGCCTCGGCGACATCGAAGCCTATCACGGCGATGCCCGGTTCTGCGTGATCTCCGGCGACCTCGCCGACCGCGGCGACCCGGAAGCCTACCGGGCGCTCGCCAGGCGGCTGGA
>JBPCWF010000505.1:0-4334 GCA_051009775.1 Hyphomicrobiales bacterium
AGGCGTCCGCGCCCTGCCCGTCGCCCGGTCTCAGCCTGAAGCTCGCCTGATAGATCTCGCCGAGCCGCCCTTCGTCGAGCATGGACGCGATCTTGCGGTACCAGGGCTGGAACCGGAAGTTCTCATGCACAACCAGTGGGGTGTCCGCCTCGGCACAGAGCTTCACGGCCCGCCGGGCGGTCTCAAGGGTTGCGCAGAACGGTTTCTGGCAGATCATCCCAATGCCGCGTTCGGCGCCGATCCGGATGATGTCGAAATGCGCCGCCGGCGGCACGGCGATATCAAGCAGGTCCGGCTGCACCGCGTCCAGCATCCGGCCCAACTCCGTGTAAGAGGCGCCCGCACCATGCCGCGCGGCCATGGCCGCCGCGCGCTCGGCATCGAGATCGCAGACCGCCGCGAGCTCGACGCCGGGCATACGCGCCCAGGCGTCGTACTGAAAGTCGCTGAAGAACCCGGCGCCGACACCGGCAACCCGCAGTCTGGCAGGCATCTGGTCTCCCTCGGCCCCGGCTCGAGGCTTGGCTTGATCGAGCCCGAGGCGCTATGCTCCGCCGGCACGTTTGCCGGGGCAGCGTTCGCATACCTATCCTCACCCCGCCGGCAACGCAAACGCGGCAACGCAAATGCCGGCTTCCGCACCACCGAACATGGATTGGCAGACATCATGACAGCAGACGGCATAACGATCAGGGCAATGGCAGACCGCGACCGGCCGCAATGGCGGGTCCTGTTCGACGGTTACCTCGAATTCTACAAGTCCGAACTGAGCGACGACGTCAAACAGACCACCTGGGAGCGGCTCCTGTCCGGCGACCCGAATATGGGCGGTCTCGTCGCCGCCGGTCCGGACGACCAGCCGGTCGGCCTTGCGCATTACATCATTCATCCCTCCACCTGGACCAAGGGTCCCTACTGCTATCTGGAAGACCTGTTCGTCGACCCGGACCTGCGCGGCAAGGGCATCGGACGCGCCCTGATCGCGGACCTGCGCCGTCATGCCGAGAAGTCCGGCTGCGAACGGCTCTACTGGCTGACCCAGGAATTCAACTACCCGGGCCGCATGCTCTACGACACGGTGGCGGAAAAGATACCTTTCGTGGTCTATGAGGACCTCCTGTAGTGGCGTCTCACGCGGTCATCTTCGATATCGACGGCGTGCTCCTGCACCTGACCCGGCAGGAGGAGACTAGATTCTTCGACGCCTTCCGCACCACGCACGCCGTCGCGGAACACCACATCGACCCGGACTGGAACAGCTATCGGGTGCGCAATGACGTGGCGATTGCGGGCGAGCTGCTGGGACGCCATTTCGGGCGAACGCCGCTGGAGGCGGAAGTCCGGGCCGTGCTCGACCACTATGTCGGGACCATCGAAGACGGCCTTGCCCAAGGCGCGCTTGTCACTCATGTGATCGACGGCGCCAAGGACCTGCTCGATCATCTGGGCGAACGGTTTGCGCTGCATCTGGGGCTGGCGACGGCGAATGTCCGCGGCGCTGCGGAGGCGCGGCTCAGGCATGCCGGACTGTGGGGGCCGTTCACCGCCTGCGGCTATGCCGAGTCCGGCGGACCGAAGATCGAAATCCTTAAGAGCGCGATCGGCGCTCTGCGCGACGGCAACGGCGATCCGGTCCCGCCCGATCGCGTCGTCTTTCTCGGCGACCAGTTGGGCGACCTGGCGGCGGCGCGGGAGAACGACGTCCACTTCATCGGCATCTCGACCAATCCGGACCAGCGCCGGACGCTTGAGCGCAACGGCGCGGAGACCGTTTACGGTGATCACAATCGGACCGCGTCTAAGATTGCAGAACTGCTCGGCCTGGAGTAACCAGAAGAAACAGTGGAAAGTCCGCAAGGCCCAGGGCGCATCGGCGCCGGCTTGCGGCGAACGGCACAATACCCCACGTTAGACGCATGAACAGGCACGTCGACCAACCCGACACATCCGACAGCGGCGCCGCGGAAGTCGCGCGCGATCCCGTCTGCGGCATGACGGTCGATCCGGCGACCGCCAAGCACAGCCATGACCATGGCGGCCACAGCTATGTGTTCTGCGGCGAACCTTGCAAGGACAAGTTCAGCGCCGCGCCCGAGGACTATATCGAGGAAGACTGCGTGGTCTGCGGCCGCACCGTGCAGCGCGCTGAAACCGAACACCTGGTGAAGCACGGCGGTGACCGCTTATTTCTCTATTCGCAGGAATGCGAGCAGGACTTCGCCGCGCATCCTGACGATTTCGCCGCCAAGCGCCCGAAGGCCGACATGCCCCGGGGCACGCTCTACACCTGTCCGATGGACCCGGAGGTCGTCCAGGAGGGCCCGGGCGACTGCCCGGTCTGCGGCATGGCGCTGGAGCCCATGGGCGTGCCGCTGCCGTCCGACCAGCCGAACCCGGAACTGGTCAGCATGTCGCGCCGGTTCTGGATCGGCCTGGCGCTCGCCCTGCCCGTCCTGGTGCTCGAAATGGGCAAGCATCTGGGACTGCCGGTCGATCGCGTTGTTCCAGCCGGCATCTCCGTCTGGATCCAGTTCGCGCTTGCCACCCCGGTCGTCCTGTGGTGCGGCCTGCCGTTCTTCCAGCGCGGCTGGGCGTCTGTCCGGAGCGGCAATCTCAACATGTTCACGCTGATCGCGCTCGGCACGGGAACGGCTTTTGCCTACAGCGTGGTCGCCGCGCTGACACCCGGCCTGTTCCCGGCAAGCCTGCGCGGCGCGGACGGTGTCGTGCCGGTCTATTTCGAGGCCGCAGCCGTGATCATCGTCCTGGTGCTGCTCGGCCAGGTGCTCGAGCTCAGGGCGCGCGACCGCACGGGCGATGCCATCCGCGCGCTGATCGGGCTTGCGCCCAAGACCGCGCGGATCGTGCGCGATGACGGCACGGAAGAGGAAGTGCAGCTCGACACGGTCAAACCGGGCGACCGCCTGCGCGTGCGGCCGGGCGAAAAGGTGCCGGTCGACGGCAAGGTGGTCGACGGCCGTTCAAGCGTCGACGAGGCGATGCTGACCGGTGAGGCCCTGCCCGTGGAGAAGGCGCCGGGCGACACCGTGACCGGCGCGACGCTCAACGGGTCCGGCACCCTGGTGATCGAGGCGAGGCGCGTCGGCGACGAGACGGTGCTGGCGCAGATCGTCCAGATGGTGGCACAGGCGCAGCGCAGCCGCGCGCCAATCCAGAAGCTCGCGGACACGGTCTCCGGCTATTTCGTCCCCGCCGTCGTGGCCGTTGCTCTCGCCTCCTTCATCGCCTGGTCGATCTGGGGCCCCTCGCCCGTCATGAGCTACGGCCTGATGGCCGCGGTCTCGGTGCTGATCATCGCCTGCCCCTGCGCGCTCGGCCTCGCGACGCCCATGTCGATCATGGTGGCGACCGGGCGCGGCGCCCAGGCGGGCGTCCTGATCCGGGACGCGGAAACCCTGGAACGGTTCGCCGGGATCGATACGGTGATCGTCGACAAGACCGGCACGCTCACGCTCGGCAAGCCCGCGGTGACGGCCGTGGTGCCGGCCTACACCTTCACCGATCAGATGATCCTGAAACTGGCCGCAAGCGTCGAACTGGGCAGCGAACATCCCCTGGCCGGCGCCATCGTCGCCGCGGCCCGGGAGCTCGGCCTAGATCCGGCGCCCGCGCAGGAATTCCTTGCCGTCACCGGCAAGGGCGCCCGCGCCGTCGTCGGGCGCAAGGACGTGGCGATCGGCAACGAGGCCTTCCTCGCCGATGTCGGCGCGAAAACCGAGGAATGGGCGGAGGCTGCCAGCGCGCGGCGCGATCAGGGCGAAACGGTCGTGTTCGTCGCGATCGGCGGCAAGATCGCGGGCATGATCGCGGTCGCCGATCCAATCAAGGAGACAACGCGCGAGGCCATCGACACCCTGCATGCGGAAGGCATGCGCATCGTGATGGTGACCGGCGACACGGAACGCACGGCACGGGTGGTCGCGGACCAGCTCGGCATCGACGAGGTCCGCGCCGGCGTGCTGCCGGAGGAGAAGGCCCAGATCGTGCAGGGCCTTCAGACGCTGGGCGCAAAGGTCGCCATGGCCGGCGACGGCATCAACGACGCCCCGGCGCTGGCCCAGGCCGATATCGGCATCGCCATGGGCACCGGTACGGACGTCGCCATGGAAAGCGCCGGTGTGACGCTGGTCAAGGGCGACCTGCGCGGCATCCTGCGTGCCTACCGCCTGTCGAAGGCGACCATGAACAACATCCGCCAGAACCTGTTCTTCGCCTTCGTCTACAACGCGGTCGGCGTGCCGGTGGCGGCCGGCGTGCTCTATCCGGTGTTCGGCATATTGCTCAGCCCGATGATCGGCGCCGCGGCCATGAGC
>JBPCWF010000506.1:0-7392 GCA_051009775.1 Hyphomicrobiales bacterium
GTTGTAGACGGTCTTTTGCTCAGGCGTCGGCGCGGTATGACCGACCGTCCAGCTTCGCGAGATGTCGGCGCAATAGCCGTAGGGTCCGATCATGTCCGTGTCGAAGGCAAGGATCTCGCCCTCGTGCATCACCCGGGGGCTGCACTCCTTGAACCACGGGTTGGTGCGCGGACCCGACGACAGAAGCCTGGTCTCGATCCATTCGCCGCCGTTGCGGATGTTCTCGAAATGAAGCTCTGCCCAGACCTCGTTCTCGGTCTTGCCCTCGAGGCTCTGGCGATGCATGCGCCACATGCCGGCCTCGCAGACCTTGATGGTCCAGTCCATCAGCTCCATCTCTTCCGCCGACTTGATCTTGCGCGCGTGCTCGGTGAGTTCCTGGCCCTCGATCAGCTCGAGCCCGCGGTTGGAGAGCGCAAATGTGCCCTCCGGCTCGCACTTGTCGACCGCAAGACGCGTGTTACCGCCGCCATACTGCTTGACCACCTCGGTCAGTTCGTCGGCCCAGCGCTTGGTCCGCTCCTGAAGCCGGGTGCCGGCGGAAAAGTAAAAGCACGAGATCGCCGGACGGGTTTCATCCACTGTCTCGTGACCTTCCGACAGGTGCTCGCAATTGTGATAGTCCCACAGGATCACCGGGCCGTCGGCCATGACCATGCAGTAGCGCGCTGGATTGTGCAGGGTCCAGACCTGCATGTTGGAGGTGTCGGTGGCGTAACGGATGTTGAGCGGGTCGTAGAGCAGGATGCCCGCACAGTCGTACTCGGCGATTTTCTTCCTGAGTTTGGCGAGACGCTGCAGGCGCACGGTCTCGACCATGCCGGGCGCAACCGGGTTCTCCAGCGGCTTGTCGGCGGCTTCGGCGTTGATGTAGGTCTGCTTGTCGTCGAACATGGTGCCATCTCCGGCGTGGTCGTGAGGACTCGATCAGCCGCGCATGCGCGCGGCCTGCGGGTCGAACAGGGGTTCGGGCTGAATGCGCGCGGCGCGCTCCTGTCCCAATATCTCGACCGAGAAGGCCTCGGTGCTGCCGGCCAGTTCGGCCGGAATGTAACCCAGCGCAACGGAGGCCTGGGCATGGTGTGCGTAGCCGCCCGAGGTGACCCAGCCGACCACCTGGCCGTTCTGGAAGATCGGCTCGTCGCCGCCGACATCGGCATCTTCGGCCTCGACCACGAAGGTCGCGAGCCGGCGCCGGTCGGTCCCGGTGTCGCGCGCCTTGAGGGCTGCGTCGCGACCGATGAACTCGTTCTTCTTGTCGTCGACGAAGCGCTCCAGTCCGGCTTCGAACGGATCGTAGAGCGGGCGATATTCGCGCGCCCAGGTGCCCCAGCTCTTCTCCAGCCTGAGCGAGTCAAGCGCCCTCAGCCCGAACGGCGTCAGGCCGAACTCGGCGCCGGCCGCATTCAGAAGATCGTAGAGCGCGAGCTGGTAGTCGGCGCCGACCCAGATCTCGTAGCCGAGATCGCCGGTAAAGCTGATGCGCCCGACCAGGGCCGGCACCATGCCGAGTTCCATGCTCCGGAACGACAGGAACGGCGTGGCCTCGTTTGAGATGTCTTCGGATGTGACCTTCGCAAGCAGGTCGCGCGCCTTGGGCCCTGCGATCGAGAGCCCCAGAAGGTCGGTTGAGAGCGCGCGCACGGCGACATTGCCGTCTTCCGGCAGGTGCGCCCCGAACCAGCGCATGTGATAGCGCTCCGCGATGCCCGAACCGAAAATGTAGAACCGCTCGTCGCTGACCTTGGCGACCGTGAAGTCACCGATCAGGCGGCCATTGTGGTTGAGCATCGGGGTCAGCGTCAGGCGGCCCTGGCGCGGCATGCGGTTGGCCAGCATGTGCGACAGCCAGCCTTCCGCGCCCGCGCCGGTGATCTCGTATTTGGCGAAGCCGGAGATTTCCATCATGGCGACGCCCGAGCGCACCGCACGGCATTCCTTGGCCACCGTCTCGAACGCGTTGGAGCGGCGGAATGTCGGCGTTTCCAGCGGCTCCGTTCCCTGCGGCGCGAACCACAGCGGGCTTTCAAGTCCGAAGCCCGCGCCCCAGACCGCGTTCTCTCCCGTGAAGCGGTCATAGACCGGCGTCATGCGCAGAGGCCGCGCCGCCGGCAGTTCCTCATTGGGGAACGAGACCCGGAACCGGCGGCCATAGTTCTCGCGCACCTTGGCGTTGGTATAGCTGACGCCCGCCCAGTCGCCGAAGCGCGACACGTCCATGGCCCAGACGTCGAAGCCCGGATCGCCCTCGACGATCCAGTTGGCGAGCGCCAGCCCGACGCCGCCGCCCTGGCTGAAGCCCGCCATGACACCGCAGGCGACATAGTGGTTCTTGAGGCCGCCGACCGGGCCGACCAGCGGGTTGCCGTCGGGGGTGAACACGAAAGGCCCGTTGATCACCTGCTTGATACCGACCTCGCCGAGTGCCGGGAAATGCTCGAAACCGACCGCCAGATTGTCCGCGATCCGGTCGAGATCGGGTTGCAGCAATTCATGGCCGAAGTCCCAGGGCGTGGTTTTCGCAGACCATGGCACGCCGCCTTGCTCATAGGTGCCGAGCACCGCGCCGCCATGTTCCTGGCGCATATAGATTTCGCCGCCGAAATCGATCGTGTGCACCATCTCCTTGCCGTGCGCGGCAAGCTCGGGGATGTCCTCGGTGATGAGATAATGGTGCTCCATGGCCAAGAGCGGCATTTCGAGGCCGACCATGCGGCCGACTTCGCGCGCCCACAGCCCGCCCGCATTGACCACGATGTCGGCCTTGACCGTGCCCTTGTCGGTGACCACGTCCCAGCCGCCGCCGGCGGTCTGGTTGAGTTCGGTCACGCGGGTGTGGCGGTAGACTTCGGCGCCGCCGAGCCGGGCCGCCTTGGCATAGGCGTTGGTCACGCCGGAGGGATCGACATGGCCCTCGAACGGATCGAACAGCGCGCCGACGAAATGCTTCTCGTTGATCAGCGGCTGCAATTTCTTGGCTTCTGCGAGGGAGATGAACTCCTGCTCTAGCCCGAGCACCTTGCCTTTGCCCTTGGCCATCTTGAGATAGTCGAGCCAGTCGTTGTCGGCGGCGAGCATGACGCCGCCGGTCAGGTGGATGCCGCAGGACTGGCCGGAGACCTCTTCGATCTCTTTGTAGAGATCTATGGTGTAGGCCTGCAGTTTCGCCACGTTGGGATCTGAGTTGAGCGTGTGCATGCCGCCCGCCGCATGCCATGTCGAACCGGAGGTCAGCTCGTCGCGTTCGAACAGGGCGACGTCCGACCAGCCGAGCTTGGTCAGGTGATAGAGCACGGAGCAGCCGACGACGCCGCCGCCGATCACCGCAACACGGACATGAGATTTCATCGCTCTTCCCCCAAGGTCGGGCGCCAGGTCAAGAGGCACACAGGAATGACCGGGGCGGCGTTCGTGAGCAAGTGAAGTTTTGCCGGGGGCGGGTGAATAAAACGCGGGGGAGAGTGAGCGCTGTGGGCCTATTTGTCTCTTGCGGAGAAGGCGTAGGGGAAGTTCGTGTCCAGGATGAGAATCGAGGCTGCGGCCGATTTCGACACGGTTGTCACGATACGGTCGAGCTTGACGCCGATGGCCATGAGATCGCTTTCCGACTGCATCGGCCTATCGGACTCCATGATGAGAAAGCTTCCATTCGAGATCGCCCGCCCATTTCCGGAGAAGTACAAAAGGAATAGTGAGTTTTCCGTCACCCTGTCCACGGCACGGGAACTGCCGCTGGAGCCAGTGCCGGTTTCGGGCGTCGCATCCGGCTGGGTCTCACCCTCTATGACTTTGATGCCGGCGGGGATGACCATGTGCTCCAGGGCAGGTCGGAGCATGTTCGGCACCACGCCGCCTTCTGCATCCATATTTACCCCCGGTCGGCTCCGCTCCGCGGTAAGGGTGTCGAGCGCCCGCGCCAGCGCTTTCAGGAACGTTTCACGATCGGGATTGTGGAGACGGACGATCTGAGAATCCGCAAGTCCGATCTCGCGCAGCAGATCGGTATAGGCGTCGGCGTCGTGTTTGGGCGCGACAAGGCGTTCGGTTCCGTATCCCATGTCGTCCACGGAAACCACCATCGCCATGCGTTTGCGGGTCTCGGGCTGTTTCCACAGATAGACGTTGCCGTTCATGCTGGTGGCGAGGAACGGACGTTGGGCGCCCTGTGAAGCTTCAACCACCTGTTGATTGAGTGCGGTCAGTGCGGCGAGCACGCTCCTGTCTTTGTTCGCCAGGGCGACCAGGAGGGCGGACGTATAGGGCGATGTCTTCCGGCCCGGGATGGTGTCGAGGGCGAACTGCCCCTTGGCGGTGGCGAACGCCACAATCTGACCGCGGATGTCGGTCCGCGCCGCTTCCGCCCGGATGATGTTGCGCTCCACATAAACCCCCTGCGCCCACCAGCCGGCGACCGCCAGGGCGAGCACCGCGGCAACCGATCCCCATGTCACGATGCGGCGTGTGCGGGTGCGACCGGCCTGTTCCGCTCTCACCTTGGCGACGCTAGCCGCGACAAAGGCCCGCTCTTCGTCGCTCAGTTGCTGAGGCCGTTCGATCAGCCAGCTTTCCGCCCGGTTCAGTTTGAGCCCGGTGAGCAGGGCGCTCGGTTTTTCATCCGGCGGCGCGAGGCTCCAGTCGGCGACATCCCGTTCAAGCTGGCTCTTGCCGATCAGGAAACCTTTCTCCTCGTTGAGCCATCCGGACAGGCGCGGCCTTTTGCGCAACAGCGCCTCATGAGCCACCTCGATGATGGCTTCTCCACCGTGTTGCCGGGCGACCAGCAGGCGCGCCTTGGCCAGCCGGTCGAGCAGAACATGCGCCCGCGGGGGCAGCCCGCTCCAGTGCGCCGCGCGGCGCACGAACTCGCCTTCCGCGTTGACCCGCACCATGGCCGGCACAAAGGCTTCTCGTAGCGCGCGCAGGTCTTCCTCCGAGGGGCCGGTCGTCTCGATCACATAATCAGCCGCCCGGCGTACCGCGTTCTCAAGCGGCGTCAGGCCGGCCGCGGGATCGCCGAGCGCCTCGTATTCGCGCAAGGTGAGGTCGCCATCCCGGCCGAACCGGTCGAACAGTTCGCGCAGGGCGAACGCCAGCAGGGGCAGGGCGTCCTCGGTTTCGGCATCCTCGGTGGCGCGCGCGATCAGATCGTCGTCGACCTTCAGTCCGGCGACCTGGGCGGGGCCGCGGATAATCTGCTGTATCCGTTCGAGCGGCATGGGTTTGAGCGAGATCTCGTCGAACCGCGCGGTCAGGTCCTTCTGCGTCTGCAACCGGCCGAGATAGTCCGACCTGAGCGCCATGACAACGATGACCGGCAGGTCGCCGTCGAGCATCTGGTTGAGGCTCTCGAAGAAGCGCCGCTGTTCCTCCGGCTCGACCGCGCCGAGCAATTCCTCCGCCTGATCGATGGTGACGAGGATCTGCGCGCCCAAGGCATCATGCGCGGTGCGCAGGTCGTGCACCGCTTCGCCAACCGCGTTCCGGAAATCGCCGCCCTTGAATTCGTCGCGCAATTGTCGCCAGACCGTGCCCTTGCCGAGCGCCAGGGCAAGCACCCGGGCAAACTCGTCCAGCGGCCGCGCCTGCGGCCGGAACGGCGGCAGCACGATCCAGTTCGCGGTGTCGCGTTTGAGCCGTGGCAGTACGCCGGCGCGCATCAGCGACGACTTGCCGGATCCCGATGCACCGAGCAGGGCGATCAGCCGGTTGCCGCCCTGGACCCGGCGCGCGTTCAGGCGTTCGATCACCGCGCGGATATCGTCATCGCGGCCGAAATAGATCGCCGCGTCCGCTTCCTCGAAGGAGAGCAGGCCCGGATAGGGCGGGCGTCCCGCGTCCCATTCGAACTGGCCCTGGGCGTCGAGCGCGATTTCGCTCAGGCTCCGGGCCAGGCGTTCGAGGCCGCCCTCGCGGTCCCCGGTGATGTCGAGATGCTGGATGTCGGGGGCGATCAGCTTGTCACCGCCGGGAGACGCGATCACCGGAAAGATCGCCTTGCCGAGCGCGCGCGCCTGGGTGAATTCGGCGAAGCACCATTTCGACTCGTGCCAGTTCGGCGTCAGGATGACGATCAGCGCCTGGGTGCGTTCGATCTCCCGATAGAGCGTCCGCTCCCAGTCGGCCCCGGGACCGATGCCGGCATGCTTGTCGAAATCGAGGAAAATCTGTTCGAAACCACGGCCTTCCAGCCAGGTCTTGATCTCGGTGGCCTGTTCTTCGTCGAGGCTCGAATGTGAAATGAAGACCCGCGCCACGTGATGCGCTCCGGCTTGGCGTCAGCGTTTGGAATCGGGCGCCATGATGCGGTCTTGCCCCGGGCAAGGCAAGCGGTCAGCGTGATGTTACGTGCTGGTGCCGAAGAGGCCGGCGGCGGTCGGTTCGTGCGTTGCGACAGCCGGGAATGACTGGCCCTGTCCGGTCGTCGTATCCCGGGCCTGGTCGTCGGAACCGGCGCCGTCGATCTGGGATGCGGCCACGGCGCACAGGGCGCCGACAAGCATGGCGGCACCGGTTCTCCTGAGCATTTCGGCAGACGTCATGTTTTCTCCTGCAATCTGGTATTCTTCACGATGCAGTATGGCAAAACCCGTCTGAATCGGGTCTGAACCGGCTGTTTAGCTGAGGTTCATGCAGTCAGGCGCTCCGAAACCCATGGCGAAACCCAGACGCATCCAGGTCAAACGGCGAAAGGGCTGGCGTCTGCCCGAGGGCGCTGTCTATGTGGGGCGGCCGACCAGGTGGGGCAACCCCTACCGGCTCGGCAAGGAGGCGGAGAGCCGGGAGCAGGTGGTCGATATGTACCGGGAGATGCTCGACACATTGCCGCCCGACGAGTTGAGCGCACTGCTCGAGCCGCTCAAGGGCAGGGATCTCGCCTGCTGGTGTCCGGAGGGCGCACCGTGCCATGGCGATGTGCTCCTGACGCTGGCAAATGCGTGAACATCAATCGCGGTTGTCGAGTATCCAATCCGCCGCATCGCTCAGGTCTGGCACCGCGGCCGTCGGCCGGGGGTCGAAGCGGATTTCATCGCCGTCGAGATACTTGCCGGTGCGCACGAGGACCGCCTGGGTGACGCCGGCTGCGAGCGCGCCCGCGATATCGGCCTCCGCGTCGTCGCCGATCATGGCCACTTCGTCGAGGCCGCAGCCCATGCTCTCGGCCGCCGCACGAAAGAAGCCGGGCGCCGGCTTGCCGAGCACAAGCGCCTCGCGCCCGGTGGCATATTCGAGCGCCGCCACGAAGGCGCCGCAGTCGATCGAGAGTTCGTTGTCGCTATCCATGAACATGCGGTTGGCGGCCAGCGCAATGAACCCCGCGCCCGCCATCAGCTTGCGGAAGGCGGCATTCATGGCGGCATAGGAGAAGCCGTCGCCCGCATCGCCGACCACCAC
>JBPCWF010000507.1:0-3324 GCA_051009775.1 Hyphomicrobiales bacterium
GCAAGGACAAGGGCGAGATCGTCAAGCATGGCGACAGCTTCGCGTCCAAGAATGTTTCCGGTACGGGTCCGTTCACGATCGCCAGCCGCGAGCAGGGCGTGAAGGTCGAGTTCGACCGGTTCGCCGATTATTGGGACAAGTCCTCCAAGGGCAACGTCTCCAAGATCGTGTTCACGCCGATCAAGGAAGCGCCGACCCGGGTCGCCGCGCTGCTCTCGTGCGATGTCGATTTCATCGCACCGGTGCCGCCGACCGATCTGGACCGTGTGCGCGAAAACGCAGGCACCGAGCTCATCACCATGTCCGGCACCCGGATCATCACCTTCCAGTTGGACCAGAACCGGCGTGAGGAGTTCAAGAACCCGAAAGTGCGCCAGGCGATCGTCCATGCCGTCAACAACGAAGGCATCGTGAAGAAGATCATGAAGGGCTTCGGCACGGCGGCGGCACAGATGAGCCCTAAAGGCTATCTCGGCTATAACGAAGGCCTCAAGCCTCGTTACGACCTGGCCAAGGCGCAGGCCCTGATGAAGGAAGCCGGCTTCGAGAAGGGCTTCTCGGTGACCATGATGGCGCCCAACAACCGCTATGTGAACGACTTCAAGATCGCGGAAGCGGTGGCGGGCATGCTGGCCAAGATCAACATCAAGGTTGAGCTGACCACCATGCCCAAGGCGCAGTACTGGCCCAAGTTCGACGAGCAGGCCGCCGACATGATGATGATCGGCTGGCATTCGGATACGGAAGACTCGGCCAATTTCTACGAGTTCCTGGCCATGACCCGGAACAAGGACACCGGCCGTGGCCAGTACAACAACTCCAACTACTCCAACGCGGACGTCGACAAGCTGACCGAGGCGACGCTCACAATGACCAATGACGGCGAGCGCGCGCAGGTCCTGCAGAAGATCGAAAAGACGCTTCATGACGACGCTGCTTTCGTGCCGCTCCACTGGCAGGATCTTGCCTGGGCCGCGCGCAAGGGCGTTCATGTCGAAGACATCGTCAACGTCATGAACTTCCCCTATCTCGGCGATCTCGTGATCGACTGACGGTACACAAACGACATGCGGAGAGGCGCCCACCCGGCGCCTCTCTCACTTTCTACGCGCCGTGTAACAGGCTATCATGGCGCTCGCGGCACGGTTTGCGGCAGGTGGGTGCCGCGGACCGGAGAACGGCCGCCGGGGAGGGGCTCTAAATGGACACTCTTGCCTTTCTGATAAGGCGTCTCGGGCAGGCGGTCATGGTGATGCTGGTCATCTCCATCATCGGCTTCTCGATCCAGGACAATCTGGGCGATCCGCTGCGCGAGCTGGTCGGCCAGTCCGTGTCGGAGGAAGAGCGCGAGGAACTGCGCGACAGCATGGGCCTCAACGACCCGTTCCTGGTGCAGTACTGGCGCTTCCTCGGCAACGCCGTGCAGGGCGATCTCGGCACGTCCTACTTTTTCAAGAAGCCGGCGCTCGAAGTTATCATGAACAAGTTTCCGGCGACCTTCGAGCTGGTGCTGGCGGCATCGCTGATCATCTTTCTGGTCTCCGTGCCCACGGGCATCTATTGCGCCATCAAGCCAAGAAGTTTCTTTGCCCGCGCGGCCATGGGAATTTCCATTGTCGGCATTTCGGTGCCGGTGTTCCTGACCGCGATCTTCTCGATTTACATCTTTTCGATCGGTCTCGGCTGGCTGCCGTCCTTCGGCCGCGGCGAGACGCTGGATCTCGGCTGGTGGCGGACCGGATTCTTGACCCTCGACGGGCTTGAACATCTGATCCTGCCGGCTTTCGCGTTGTCCTCGATCATGCTGCCCTTGTTCATCCGGTTGATCCGGGGCGAGATGATGGAGGTGCTGAGGAGCGAGTATGTCCGTTTCGCCTGGGCCAAGGGCCTGTCGAAGCGGCGGGTCTGGTTTCTGCACGCCTTCAAGAACACGCTTTTGCCGGTGATCACGGTCGGCGGCGTCCAGATCGGCACTCTGATCGCCTATACCATACTGACCGAGACGGTGTTCCAGTGGCCCGGCATGGGCTTCCTGTTTCTCGAGGCGGTCAACCGGGTCGATACCCCGCTGATCATCGCCTACATCATCGTGGTCGGGCTGATCTTCGTCGTCACCAACACCATCGTCGATCTGGTCTACACCCTGGTCAATCCGATGGTGCGCATTTCGGGGGCCAGGGGATGAACGCGGTCCTCCAGAAGGCGCTGGCGTCCAACTTCCTCTATCAGTTCCGGCGCGACGCGGTGGCCATGACCAGCGCCGCGGTCCTGCTCGTCATGGTGCTGCTGGCCGTGTTCGCGCCGTGGATCGCGCCGCAGAACCCCTACGATCCGCTGCAGATCGACATCATGAACTCGGAGATGCCGCCGGTCTGGCTCAGCGAGGGCGACGCGCGTTTCGTGCTCGGCACGGATCCCCAGGGCCGCGACATGTGGAGCACCATTCTCTATGGCACCGGCATTTCGCTCCTGATCGGCGTCTTCGCGGTCATGCTGCAGGCGGTCATCGGCGTCACCCTTGGCCTTCTAGCCGGTTATATCGGCGGCCGGGTCGACGGCTTTCTCATGCGGCTTGCGGATATCCAGCTGTCGCTCTCGACCCTCATGGTGGCGATCATCACGCTCGCGGTGTTCCAGGCCGCGTTCGGGGCCCAGCTCTATGGTGAGCTCGCCATCATCATGCTGATCCTGGTGATCGGCATCGCCGAGTGGCCGCAATATGCCCGCACCGTGCGCGCCAATGTGCTGGCGGAGCGGGAGAAGGAATATGTCGACGCGGCAAGGGTGATCGGCCTTTCGCGCCTGCGCATCATGTTCCGCCATATCCTGCCCAATACGCTGACGCCGATCCTGGTGATCTCCACGGTGCAGGTCGCAAACGCCATCGTGTCGGAAGCAGCCCTCTCGTTTCTCGGGCTCGGCATGCCGGTCAACAAGCCGTCGCTCGGCTCGCTGATCCGCAACGGCTTCGACTACATCCTGTCCGGGCAATGGTGGATCACGGTGTTCCCGAGCATTGTCCTGATCATCCTGATCCTGGCGATCAACCTGCTCGGTGACTGGCTGCGCGACGCGCTCAATCCCAAGCTCTACAAGGAGACGTGATGGCGCTGCTCGAAGTGCGTGGCCTGGAGGTCGAATTCCCCCTGCGCGCCGCAAAGCTCAAGGCTTTGCGCGGCATCGACTTCACGCTCGACGCGGGCGAACGGCTCGGCATTGTCGGCGAGAGCGGCGCCGGCAAGTCGATGGCGGCATATGCGATCCTCGACCTGATTTCGGAACCGGGCCGGATCGGCGCCGGCGAGATCGAGTTCGACGGCCAGG
>JBPCWF010000508.1:0-2867 GCA_051009775.1 Hyphomicrobiales bacterium
GCGCGCTCCGTCCGGAATGACGTGTTTGTTCGTCTTTCCCGCGAAAGCGGGAAACCACTAGCGGTTGCTTCGCGGTTCAAGCGGGGTGACAGATTTCAGGCCGGCGACACTCACATCGTCATTTATGTGCTTACCGGCCATCGGATTCCGGATCTCCACGCTTGCGTGCTCCGTCCGGAATGACGGTAGGCATGGCTGGGTCCCGGAAATGTCGGTTCTGTGCCGGCAGGCGGTCGGTTAGGATGGCCGGTCCGAAAGCAACCGTGAGGTGAACGCCATGGCCAGAAGCCATTCCTATGCCGCAACCGTCGAATGGACCGGCAACCGGGGCGGCGGCACCGCCGACTACAAGGCCTTTGGCCGCGACTACACGATTTCGGCCGGCGACAAACCGCCGCTCCTGGGCTCGGCCGATCCAGCCTTTCGCGGCGATGCGGAGCGCTATAATCCCGAAGACCTGATGGTCGCCGCCATCTCGTCGTGCCACATGCTGTGGTATCTCCATCTCTGCGCCACCAACGGTATCGTCATCACCGCCTATCGCGACCAAGCTGCGGGCGTCATGGACATGAATCCGGACGGCAGCGGCCAGTTCACGTCCGTCACCCTGCACCCGACGGTGACGATCACCGACGCGGGCCTCGCCGACAAGGCGCGCGCGCTCCACGAGGAGGCGCACAAGATGTGCTTCGTCGCCCGCTCGGTGAACTTCCCGATCGCGCACGAAGCCGAGATCGTGACTGCCTGAGGGCGCTTGACCGGCGCGCCGTTCGACAACACGATGGCCGCCCGACCGGACAGCTCCAAGGCGCGCCCATGACACCGCTCGACCCCATCACCGTCTCCGTGATCCAGCACCGCCTGATCGGCATCGTCGAGGAGATGGGCGAGGCGATGCTCCGGACCTCCTATTCGCAGATCCTCAATTCAAGCCGCGACTTCTCGACCGCGATCTGCGGTGCCGACGGGCCGCTGGTGGCGCAGGCCGAACACATACCCGTCCATATCGGCGCCCTGCCGTCGGCCGTGCGTGCGGTCTCGGCCGCCTTCGGCGAAGACGTCCATGCCGGCGACGTGTTCCTTCTGAACGATCCCTATGCCGGCGGCAGCCACCTGCCGGACCTGACCGCCTTCGTGCCCGTCTTCGCCGCCGGCCGCCTCGCGTTCTGGACCGTCAACCGCACGCACCATTCCGATATCGGCGGCGCCACCCATGGCGGTTACAACGCGGCGGCGACGGAGATCTGGCAGGAGGGCCTGCGCGTGCCGCCGGTCCGGCTCTACGACAAGGGCGTGCTGCGCGAGGACCTGATGCGCATGCTCGCCGCAAACGTGCGCCACAAGCGCGACTTCCAGGGCGACCTGGCGGCCCAGATCGGCTCGGTGCACCTGGGCGAACGGCGGCTCGCCAAGCTCTTGGAAGACCTCGGGCCGGAGACCGTCGAGGCCGCGACGGCCGCGATCCTGGACGGCGCGGAGACCCAGACCCGGGCGATCATCGCCGGCTGGCCCGACGGGGTCTATTCCGGCCAGGCACTGATGGACGACGACGGACGCGGCAACGAGGACATCACGGTCAGCGCGGTGGTGACGGTCGCGGGCGACAGTCTTAACGTCGACCTGACCGGCTCGGACCCCCAAGTCGAAAACTTCATCAACTCGTCGGAAGCCAATATGCGCTCCGCGGTCGCCATGGCGCTCGCCTTCCTGCTCGATCCGGAGGTGCCGAAGAACGACGGCACCCTGCGCCCGGTCACCATCGAGGCGCGCGAGGGCACCGTGGTCTGGGCCAGCGAAGGCGCGCCGGTCTGCATGTCGACATCGCATTGTTCGCAGGACATCGTCGAGGCGATCGTCAGCGCGCTCGAGCCCGCCTGCCCTGAGCGCGCCATGGCGTCATGGGGCAAGCGGCTCCGGATCGCGATCAAGGGCGAGGACCCGCGCGACGGGCGCACCTTCATCTGGCACATGTTCCAGGCCCGCCCCGGCGCCGGCGCCTCGGCCGGTGGCGACGGCTGGCATGGCGCGGGCGAGTGGCATTCAGCCGGCGGGCTCAAATTCGGCTCGCTCGAGGTCGCCGAGGTGCGCTTCCCCCTGTTCTTCGAGACCCATGAATTCCGCCCCGGGTCCGGCGGCGAAGGCGAATTCATGGGCGGCATGGGCAGCCTGCTCGAAATGCGGCTCGAGACCGAGACGCCCGCCGTCGCCAATACGGCGGGCGAAGGCACCCGCCACGGTGCGCCCGGCCGGCAGGGCGGGTCCGACGGCGCGGTGCACCGCTACCGCCTGCTGGCGCCGGGCGCGGAACCGCTGGAGCTCCGCAGCAAGCAGGAAGGCGTGCCCGTGCCGCCCGGATCCGTTTTCGATATCCGCTCGGGCGGCGGCGGCGGATGGGGCGACCCCGCAAAGCGCAGCGCAGAGGCCCGCGCGCGCGACCGCCGGGACGGCGCCGTGACCGGCGATCGGACATGACCTCCATGTATGTCATCGGCATCGATATCGGCGGCACCTTCACCGACCTTGTCGCGGTCGACGGTGAGGGCACGGTCACCTTCGTGAAGACGGCATCGACGCCCGCGGACCAGTCGGTCGGCGTGCTGGCGGGCCTCGACCTGATGGCCGAACGGCTGGACATGCATCCCGCCGATCTGCTGGCGCAGACCGGGCGCATCGTTCATGGCATGACGGTCGCCACCAATGCGCTGCTCGAGCGCAAGGGCGCCAGGGTCGCGCTCCTGACCACGCAGGGCCACCGCGACGTGCTCGAAATGCGCGAAGGCCTGAAGCCCGAGCGTTATAACATGCGTTTGGCACGCCTTGAACCACTGGTTCCGCGACACCTGCGCTTTGGTGTCAAAGAACGCCTG
>JBPCWF010000509.1:0-2575 GCA_051009775.1 Hyphomicrobiales bacterium
ATATCCCTCAGTGCTTGGGGTACTGGCTATGGACGTATGGCTCGATCAACACGAACTCAAAAATTGGCATGCGCCGGCATGCCTTGACTGGGAGGACCGGCCAGTAACGGTGCTGATCGCGGCCGCCGGCCGATTCGACCATGATGGAACTGTCGACGAGCTGTTGGTGCGTTTGGGCGCAGTATCGGTATATGCATCCATCGAGTACTGGTCCTGGTCCAGGAAGCGCTGGCGTCCCATGTTCGAAAGGAGCGTCGCCCTGAGCGTACCAATACGAACCGCCGTGCGACAGGACTTCAGGGCCGACGAACTCCTTCCAGGCGACCGGGTTCTCGTCCTGCAGGATGAGAGCGGACCGGTCGACGAGATCATCATGCGCTTCTCGATCGTCGATCGAACGACCGACAGGATCGAGATCGCTGTTACCAACGTTACACCGGCGCGCATCGCGCTGCTCACGCTGTTCGAGCCTGGCGGCAGCGACATGCGCCTTTCGATCGAGCGCGAGTCCGAAGGTCGCTGGACCTACTACAGCCTCACCAGACTCTCGGGCTCGACCTTGCTGGCCCGGACGGCTTTGGAACGCTCCTACGCCAATCGCGCTGAGGCCATGTTTCGCTATCTCGCTGGCGCCGAACGTCAGCAAGGTGCGGCAATGACGTTTGCGTTATGTCCGCATGGCCTGTTGCGTCGACGAGGTACCGGTCGATGCAGCATTCGATCGGATCGAAAACCAATTTCCGGCATAAGGCGAAGCCGCGAAATCTGGTCTAGTGGTGCGACCACAACGAAGGATTCCCGAATGGTCAACGAGGGCGCTTCATGCTGAGACGGATTCGGCGTCCTTAACGACGTCCCCGCGATCGCTTGCGCCTAGGCACGCTTCGATCTGCTGACGATCGAGCGTTTCGTTGGCTTCCAGTTCAGTGATCAAGCGTTCGATCTCGGTGCGATGGGCTTCGAGAATTGTGAGAGCCTGCTTCTCGGCGTCGGTCACGAAGCAGCGAACGGCTTGATCGACCTCATGAGCGGTCTCCGGACTGAACTGGCGCGGCTGCGCGATCTCGCGTCCCAAAAACGGATGCTCCTCGCTTTGCCGAAGGTCGACAGGGCCGACATCCTCAGCCATGCCCCAGCGTGCCACCATGGCGCGAGCGATGCTGGTGGCCTGATGGATGTCGTCGTCGGCGCCGGAGCTGACATTGCCGAGGAAGAGTTTTTCCGCGGTCCGGCCGCCCATCATGACGGCAAGCCGTGCGCGCAGATAGTCTTCCGGCAAGGTGTGGCGCTCTTCCTCGGGCAGCATGTGGGTAGCTCCGAGCGCGCGGCCGCGAGGGATGATGCTGACTTTATAGAGAGGATCGGCACTCGGCAAAAAATGTGCCACCGCCGTGTGCCCGGCCTCATGCACGGTGAGCCGATGCCGTTCGTCTGGCTGTATGGCGAGCGTGCGCACGGAGCCCATCATCAGCTTGTCGCGCATGTCATCGAGATGCGCCTTGGTTACCGCGTGGCTGCCGGATCGCGCAGCTGTCATGGCGGCCTCGTTGATCAGGTTTTTGAGATCCGCGCCGGAGAACCCAGGCGTGCCCGCAGCAATCGCGGCAAGGTCGACGTCGCTTGCCAGCGGCACTTTCTTGGTGTGCACGTTGAGGATTGCCTCGCGTGCGCTCTTGTCCGGCAGTTCGAGGGTGACATGCCGATCGAATCGTCCCGGGCGCAAGAGCGCCGGATCGAGCACGTCCGGCCGGTTGGTTGCCGCGAGCACGATGACCGTCTCGTGACCGGAGAAGCCATCGAGTTCCGATAAAATCTGATTGAGAGTCTGTTCGCGCTCGTCGTGGCCGCCGCCAAGGCCCGTGCCGCGTATGCGGCCGACGGCATCGAGCTCATCGATGAAGATGATGCAGGGCGCCCGCCGTTTCGCTTCCTCGAACATCTTGCGGACCCTGGAAGCGCCGACACCGACATAAAGCTCGATGAATTCGGAGGCGGAAATGTGGAAGAAGGGTACGCCAGCCTCGCCGGCGAGGGCACGGGCGAGCAGGGTTTTGCCGGTGCCGGGAGGGCCCATCAGCAGAACGCCGCGCGGCGGCTCGGCGCCAAGGCGGCGATAGCGATCCGGCTCGCGCAGGAACTCGACCAGCTCCTGGACCTCCCGCTTGGCGTTGTCCTGACCGGCGACATCGGCGAACGTGATCGTGCTTTTGTCACCGCTCTCCTTCTTGGTCGACCCGCCGAGGAAATCGTTCGGATCGAGACGTCCGCCAAAACCGCCGATCGATCTGGTCACGCGCCTCCAGAAAAACCAATAGATGCCGATGAGCATGGCCCATGGAAGAATGGACAACAGAAATTGGCTTGCGCCGCTCGGCTCCCCGGACAGGACTTCTACCTCGACGTCACGCTGCTCGAGCAACGGCAGCAGTTCAGGATCGCCGATGGCAGGAACTCGGGTCCTGATGCGCGACACCGAAGGGCCGGATGGGCGAACGACGGTAGCCTTGTGCAGATCGGCCAAGACTTCATCCGCGCGAAATGTCACGCGCTCGACCTGGCCTTCGACAGTGAGTTG
>JBPCWF010000510.1:0-3143 GCA_051009775.1 Hyphomicrobiales bacterium
CGGCGAACGGTCCTCCATCCCCGGCAGACGGCAGGTCAGCGACGGATCGTCGGCGACGACCGTGCCCCGGCCGACCAGGATGGCGTCGGATTGAGCCCGGATCAGATGCCCGCGCGATCGGGCCTGCGCTCCGGTGATCGCCGTCGTCTTGCCGGGCGCGGCGGCAATCTTGCCATCGGCGGAGACCGCAAGCTTGAGCGTGACCTCAGGCCGGCCGCGCTCGATCCGGCTCAGGAACCCGGCGAGATCGCGCCGCGCCTGATCGGCAAGAACGCAGGCATCGACCGTTATACCCGCCGCTCTGAGCTGCTCGATCCCCCTGCCCGCGACCCTTGCATCCGGGTCGCCGGTGGCCACCACCGCGCGCGCAATCCCGGCATCGGCCAGCGCTTCGGCGCAGGGCGGCGTCTTGCCGTGATGGGCGCAGGGCTCAAGAGTGACATAGGCGGTTGCGCCCGCAGCCAAGGCGCCGGCACGCCCCAGGGCGAGCGTTTCCGCATGAGGCCTGCCGCCGGGCGCGGTCCAGCCGCGGCCGACCACATGGGCCCGCGCGCCCTCGCCGGCCACGATCACGCAGCCGACCGACGGATTCTCTCCGGTATGTCCGAGATTGCGGCGGCCGAGGCTGAGCGCAATCCGCATGAACCGTTCGTCCCCGGCGCTCATCCGCGGCGATGACGCGGGGCGTTCACGGTCACGCGTCCTCTTCTTCGTCCTCGACGCCCGACAGTTCGCCCAGGAACTCCTCGAAATCCTTGGCCTCGCGGAAATTCTTGTAGACCGAGGCGAAGCGGACATAGGCGACGTCATCGAGCCCGCGCAGGCCCTCCATGACGAACTTGCCGACCATGTCGGACTTGATGTCGCTTTCACCCATGCTTTCCAGGCGGCGGACCAGGCCGCTCACCATACGCTCGATGCGCTCCGGCTCGACCGGGCGCTTGCGCAACGCGATCTGGACCGACCGCATGAGCTTGTCGCGGTCGAACGGCACCCTGCGGCCGCTTTTCTTGACCACGGTGAGCTCGCGCAGTTGGACGCGTTCGAAGGTGGTGAAACGCGAACCGCAGGACGCGCAGTAGCGGCGCCGGCGGATCGCCGTGTTGTCCTCCGTGGGACGCGAATCCTTCACCTGCGTGTCGTCAGCGCCGCAATACGGACATTTCATATTCTGGTCGCCCCGCCCCTCTCAGTTTCATCCCGTCAGTCGGCGTAGATCGGGAACCGCTCGGTCAGCGCAATCGCCTTTTGCCTGACCTCCGCCTCCACCGCGTCATTGCCGTCCGGCCCGTTGACCGCAAGCCCGTCGAGCACCTCCAGGATCATGCGGCCGACTTCCTGGAACTCGATCACGCCGAAGCCTCTGGTGGTGCAGGCCGGTGTGCCGAGCCGGACGCCCGATGTCACCATCGGTTTTTCCGGGTCGAACGGCACACCGTTCTTGTTGCAGGTGATATGGGCCCGGCCCATGGTCTCCTCGGCGGCCTTGCCCGTGAGCCCCTTGGGCCTCAGATCGACCAGCATGAGATGAGTGTCGGTGCCGCCGGAGACGATGTCGAGGCCGCCTTCGGCGAGCGTCGCGGCAAGCGCCCTGGCATTGTCGACGACGGCGCGCGCATAGAGCTTGAATTCGGGCCTCAGCGCCTCGGCGAAAGCGACCGCCTTTGAGGCGATAACATGCATCAGCGGTCCGCCCTGCAGACCCGGGAAGATCGCCGAATTGACCTTCTTCGCGATCGCCTCGTCATTGGTCACGATCATGCCGCCGCGCGGTCCCCTCAAGGTCTTGTGCGTGGTCGTGGTCGCGACATGGGCATGGGGGAACGGGCTTGGGTGAACGCCGGCTGCAACCAAACCGGCGAAATGCGCCATATCGACCATGAAATAGGCGCCGACCTCGTCCGCGATGGCGCGGAACCTGGCGAAGTCCAGCGTACGCGGATAGGCCGAGCCGCCGGCGATGATGAGCTGCGGCTTGTGCTCCCTGGCGAGGCGTTCGACCTCGTCGAAATCGATCTGGCAATCGTCCCGCCGCACGCCGTACTGAACCGCATTGAACCACTTGCCGGACTGGTTCGGCGGCGCGCCATGGGTCAGGTGCCCGCCGGCCGCGAGGCTGAGCCCCATGATGGTGTCGCCCGGCTTGATCAGGGCCATGACCGCGCCCTGATTGGCCTGGGAGCCGGAATTGGGCTGGACATTGGCGAACTCGCAGTCGAACAGACGGGTCGCCCGATCGATCGCCAATTGCTCGACGACATCGACGAACTGGCAGCCGCCGTAATAGCGCCGCCCCGGATAGCCCTCGGCATATTTGTTGGTGAGCACGGACCCCATCGCTTCGAGCACGGCGCGCGAAACGATGTTCTCCGATGCGATCAGTTCGATCTCGTGGCGCTGGCGGCCGAGTTCCTGGCGGATCGATTGTGCGATCTCCGGATCGCCGTCTTCCACCGACGCGGTGAAGAAATCCGGATAAAGCGCAGGGACATCCACACTATCTGAAACCGACATAACCCCTCACACTCCTCTGATGAGATCACGCGCTGACGGCGCCGCCCCTTGTGGCGGCGCACCCTTACCACATATGGCCGCAGCGCGCCAAGAGAGCGCAATATAGGACCGACACTTTCGGTACAAAAACGTCCGCAAAGAGGTGTGACCCAACGACGCCTGGGCCTTGCCGGCGGCGGCGGGCAACGAACAACCGGATATTTGCTGCAAATCAGGCGGCGGCGCGGTGCAGCCCCAATTCAGACCACAAGGCATCGATCGACGACACCAGATGCGCCATATCGGCCTCCTCGTGGAGCGGCGACGGGGTCAGCCTGATACGTTCCGTGCCTTTGGGAACGGTCGGATAGTTGATCGGCTGAACATAAATGCCGTAGTCGCTCAGAAGGCGGTCGGTCAGGGCCTTGCACAGCACGGGATCGCCGACCATGACGGGCACGATGTGACTGTCGTTGCTCATGAGCGGCAGGCCACGTGCGGCAATCATCTGCTTGAGGCGTGCCGCTGCGGCCTGATGGGTGGTGCGCTCCGTGCCGCTTGCCCTCAAGTGTCGGACGCTCGCGAGCGCGCCGGCAACGATGACCGGGGCAAGCGAGGTGGTGAATATGAAACCCGATGCCAGACTGCGT
>JBPCWF010000511.1:0-4717 GCA_051009775.1 Hyphomicrobiales bacterium
GGGCGTCAAGATCGGTGGTCTGGGTCTCCGGCTGCGGCACCGGGTTCACCGGATCCACCGTCTGCTCGGGCTCGGCGCTTACGGTCCGCACGGTCTGCTTCGCAGGCGCGGTTTCCGGCACCGGTACGGGCGCCGCGGCCGGCGCGGCTGGCGCCGCTGTTTCAGTTTGAGACGCCGGAGCCGTCCCGGGCAGGTACATCGCCGATGCACTGTCCGGCGTCACCGTCTCGGTCTCGACCGCCGCCACCTGACGCTCGTGCCGGTCCTCGGTGTGGGAATCACGCAGAAGCATCCCCACGGAGCTGCCGACCACTGCCATGAACAGCATGGCCGAGGTCACTTTCATCCAATATGCACTCATGTCTTAACCAAACTTGCCAGCTCAACCACTCATGCCACCAATATTCACACAAAAAGCCACAGCGTTCAAATCTGCGGCCCCCTAAGCTTTCTGTGATAAAACAAGCTTTTGTCCGGAATGTGTCGCAATTTCCGGGCCAAATACCAGCGATTCCGTGGCCCCAACAGAAAATTACGTATGCGGAGCACAAAAATATGGCGCCAAAGACGGCAGAATAAGGCGTCAGCCACCGTCCCACGACTGGCTGTTCGCAGGCGACGGGAAGGGTATCGGCGTGTCTCCGGTGTCCGCCGAAGGCGCGGGATCGCCCCCTGCATCCCTGGCGGGCGTGGCCGGCGCAACGGTCGTCCGGCCGGCGCCGCGATCGACGGTCCGTGTGCCGGCGCGGTCGAAAATCTGCAGCATCACAAACACGGTGACCACGGCCACCAGAAGGCCGAGCGCGATCGTGCCCGCCCGGCTGATCAGTGCCGGATCGAACCGGTCCAGGCTGCGCAGGCCGTGCACGCGCGGCCGGACCCGTGGAGCATCCGGACCGGTGTCAGGCTCTCCATCGCCATCCAGATCAAACCCCGGCGCCGCAGCGGCGGGCGCAAACAGGTCCGCCTCGTCCTCAAGAAGAGGGTCCGCATCGGCGATGGTCCCGACCCGCTCGGCGGCCTGCTGAACATCGATCACCATGACGGTCGCATTGTCCTGGTCGCTGTCGCGCGCACGATCGACGTCGCGGAGAATGGTATCCGCCACCGCCTCGGCGCCGCTGCGCTGAGCGCCGGCGATCGCCCGGGCGAGCTGCTCGTCGGACAGGGTCTGGATGCCATCGCTCGCCACGATCACAAGGTCTCCGGCCGAGAGCCGGACCGGTGTCACACACTCGTCGATCAGCGGGATCTCCCGGCCGACCAGCGCCGACGTGAGCTGGTGGCGCCTGGGGTCGACCCGGGAAGCGTGGATGTCGATCTCGCCGGCGGCAAGCGCCTGGTCGACTTCCACGGCGCGCGAATGATCCTCGTTGAGCTGGCGCAGCTCGTCGCGTTCGACCAGGTAGAGCGGGCTGTCGCCGACGCTGATCCAGTACAGCCGGCCGTTCCAGACCAGTGCGGCCAGGAGGGTGCATCCCATATTGGGCGGCAAGCCAAGGTCGGAACGCTTGAACTCGTCGAGCGCCGCATTGGCCGCCTGCAGGGCCGGCCTCAGCCGCCTGGGCGGGTCAAACGCGCTGCGTTCGAATGTTCTGATGAAACTGTCGACGGCGATCTTGGCCGCCAGGTCGCCGCGGCCCTCTCCGCCCATGCCGTCGGCGAGCACCGCCAGCCCCGGCGTTTCATGCCATGACGAGGCCCCGCGCGCGCCGAAGCGGCAGCAATCCTCCTGATAGCGACGCGCGCCCTGGGTCTTGCGCTCGCAGGCGTCGAATTTGAGTGCCATTTGCCGCGTTCAATCCTGCCAGCCCATACAAACATGAGCCGTTTAGATCCCCGCCACGGATGCGTACGCGACACTCTGCCCCCGAATCGCACCCTGGCGCGTCAGGCCATAATGCCGCTCATCGGCGCATTTTGCAATTTCGCCGCGAAGATTCATCGCCCGCGGCCACAACGGCCGGCGCGCCGCGCGGCGCATTGACAGGGCGGCACGCGCCCGCGAAGCTTGACGCCATGAGCACGGCCGACAACGAAGACCACGAGCTTGTCATCACGGACGGGCGCCAGTCGTTGCGCGCGGCGGAGGTCCAGCGTGGCGTGTGCCGGCTGTTCCGCGAGATGGGGTTTGCCACGATCCCCGAACTTTCGCTGAGCACCGGGCGGCGGGCCGACATCGTCGCGATCAACAGGACCGGCGAGATCTGGATCGTCGAAATCAAGTCGAGCGTCGAGGATTTCCGCGCCGACACCAAGTGGCCCGACTACTGGGCCGACTGCGACCGCCTGTTCTTCGCGGTCCCCCACAATGTGCCGCAGGAGATCCTGCCCGTGGAGACCGGGCTGATCGTCGCCGACCGCTACGGCGCGGAGGTCATCCGTCCGGTCGAGCAACAGCGCCTTCCCGCCGCCCGGCGCAAGGCGGTGATCCTGCGCTTCGCCCGCGCCGGCGCCCTCAGGCTGCACGGGATTATGGATCCGGATGCGGGCTTGGGGTGAGCGATGCTCTAGTTCTTTGTTAAAGCATGTCTTTTTCCCGAAACCGGTGCCCAGTTTCGGGAGACATGCTCTAGCGGGGTGCCCGCTTGGCCAGGATGCGCTGGAGGGTGCGGCGGTGCATGTTGAGCCGGCGGGCGGTCTCCGAGACGTTGCGGTTGCACAGCTCGTAAACCCGCTGAATGTGTTCCCAGCGCACCCGGTCGGCCGACATGGGGTTTTCCGGCGGCTCGGCCTTGTTGTCCGGATCGGCCATCAGCGCATTGAACACGTCGTCGGCATCGGCGGGCTTTGCAAGATAGTCGACCGCGCCCAGCTTGACCGCGGTGACGGCGGTGGCGATGTTGCCGTAGCCGGTCAGCACGACGGCGCGCGCGCCGGGCCTGGCGTCATGCAGCGCGGCGATCACGTCCAGGCCGTTGCCGTCCTCGAGCCGCATGTCGACCACAGCATAGGCCGGCGGGTTCTTGCGCACCTGCTCGACGCCTTCGGCCACGGTTTCGGCCATCTCGACGCTGAATCCCCGTGTCTCCATGGCGCGGCCGAGCCGTGTCAGAAACGGCCGGTCGTCATCGACCAGCAGAAGTGTCATTTCTTCGCCTCCCGCCTCTTGGATTTCATCAGTCATACTTGCTCCCGCCCGGCGAATTTGCGCTGCGCATTCCGTTGAGCCCAAGATATAGGCCCGATTTCACATTTGAGGCAATCTGCAATCCCGCCGGACGGCACGTATGGTTACTGGTGTTTCGAGCCCTATGTAGCGCGTCATTACCGCCATTCAACATCGATCTTGTTGCGCGGCCAGACGATCCGGACGATTGCACCATGCTCGGGCTGGGGGCGGTTTGCGACCGCGACCCAGGCGCCGGTGCGCTCGAGCAGCGTCTCGGCGATGAAAAAGCCGAGCCCCATGCCGTCATGGGAGCCGTCGGCGGGCGGCGCCTCGCTCCAGCGCCATTTCCGGGTCGTGACATAGGGCTCGCCGAGTCGGTCGATGATATCCTGGGCGAAACCCTGGCCGTCATCCTCGATCAGTATCGCGATCTGGTCGCGATCCCAGCGCATAGCGATGTCGACCCGGGTGGCGGCGAAGTCGACGGCATTGTCGATCAGATTGGCAAGACCGTAGAGCAGCCCCGAATTTCGGGTGATCACCGGCTCCGCGCGGGCCGGATGGTCTTCATTCTCTTCGGACTGGGCCGACATGGTGATCTCGATATCGCCGTCGCGCAGCGGCTCGACGATCTCGCCGACCATGACGGAGAGCTTCATGCGGGCGAACACGTGATCGCCCTCGTCGTCGCGGGTGGTGAGCGTCGACAGGATCTCGCGGCAGCGGGCGGCCTGGCTCGCGAGCAGGTCGAGATCCTCCAGGTGGCGGTCGGCGTCGGGCAGTTCGCGTTTCAGCTCCTTGGCGACCAGCGCGATGGTGGCGAGCGGCGTGCCGAGTTCGTGGGCCGCCGCCGCGGCCAGACCGTCGAGCGCGGACAGTTGCTGCTCGCGCGCCAGCACCATTTCTGTCGCGGTCAGAGCGTCCGACATGCGCTTGGTCTCCTCAGAGATGCGGCGCACATAGATGCCCATGAACCCCAGCCCGCACACCAAAGCGGTCCACAGGCCGCCGATGTAAATCACCGGCAGGGTCAGCGGTATGCCTTGGAACCAGGGCAGAGGCACATGATAGAAGGCGAGAAATGTGGCGACCACCAGGGTCAGCGCAGCGAGCGCCAGCGTGCCGCGCAGCGGCAGGGTGGACGCCGACACCGTGGCCGGAACCAGGAACAGGAACGAGAACGGGTTCTGCAGGCCGCCGGTCAGGTAGAGGAGAACCGCAAGCTGCAGGATGTCATAGGCGAGCAGCAGCACGGCGTAGCGGTTGCGCAGCCTCAGATTGGCCCGGTAGCGGATCGCCAGGAAAATGTTGAGCCAGGCCGAAACCGCGATCGCCGCAAGGCACGGCCCGAGCGGCAGCGGAAAGCCAAGCGCGCCATAAACGATCATCACCGTGGCCAGCTGGCCGGAGACGGCGAGCCAGCGCAGGCGCACCAGGGTGCGCAGGCGCAGGCGGTGGGCGTCGGGCCTGACCGGCGGCGGGTCGCCAAGACCCCGCTCGAGGCGCGAACGCGGGTTGAGTGCCGATCTCAATGCCAGGTTCATGGGAACATCCAAGCTTGCCGTGCGCCCCGGCCGATCGCGCGGCCCGGTCGTGGTGCACAAG
>JBPCWF010000512.1:0-3285 GCA_051009775.1 Hyphomicrobiales bacterium
GAGCTTGCGGCGGCCGCGCGGCCGCCTGCGCCTAAAGGGACCGATGCCTGCATGGTCTTGAGCACGGATTTGAGCTCGTCGGCGTTTTCGGTCGCGGAGGCGATCAGATCGAGATGCTCGAGCCGGGCGATGCGGCCGTCGAGTTCGGCATTCATGCGCTGGCAGCGTTTCATGCTGCGCTTGGCATCCCGTATCACTTTACGGACTTCTGGTGTCATGGCGTTACGTCGTCCCTAAGCGGCGCCGGTCCCCAAAAATGGCCGGCAGAGTTTGCACTTTCCGCCTCACAAGAGACTACGTGGGAATCCGCGCGATGGTTGTAAAGGGGCGTCGCCGTCCTGGGCCGGGGGGTGAATCACTTTGTCGCAGGACAACGCATTATCCCCCGACATCGTGCGCCTCTCCTCAGGGCTGCCAGACATAGATTTTGACCGGTGTCGGATTGGAACTGTTGCACGGGTTGTTCATCTGCGGGCAGTTGGAGATCACCGCGAGAGCGGTCATGTCCGCCCGCAGGTCGACATATGACCCGGGCTTCAGCGGGCCTTCGACGAAGACCGTGTCGGCCAGCCGCCGGTCGCCGTCCACCGGCACGTTGCAGAAGAAGTTGATGTTGGGAACGATGTCGCGCCGGCCGAGCCCGTGGTCCCCGAGCGCGTCGAGGAAGTTCTCGCGGCAGCCCGGACAGTCGGTGACGCCGTAGAGCATGGCGTTGCTCGGTGCGCTGCAGCAGCCGCCGATCGTGTCATGACCGCCGAACGTGTCCGTGACAATGGTGAAGATCGGCCGCGCCTCGTCCGAATAGAGACAGTGGCCCGCGCCGAGCTTGAGCGTGCGAGCGGCTTTGAGCGTGTTGGGCGCATGGTAGCGCTCTTGCGGACGCTCTGCGTTGTAGCAGAGAAAATCCACCCCCTGACGGCCTTCGACATCGACGATGCGCAGCACCTGCCCCTGATCGATGACCCTCGACCACGGCCTGCCGGCGGCGATCGTCTCTTCAAGCGCAATGTTGGCTTCGGGGGCGGACATTACCGAACTCCTTTGATGCGTCAGGGCCGGGCTGCGGCTTCCTCTTCGGCGGCGATTGCGCGTATGTGCTCACTGAATTCATCGTCTTCGCCCTCGAGCAGTTCCGGCAGCGCGGAGCGGAAGTCCTCGCGCGCGCACCACTCGCGCATGTCGTCCTCCCAGGACAGCCACAGCCGCGTTGTGTCCCTGGTCATGTGCTGCGAATACATGATGATGTAGGCCTTCTCGAACAGTGAAGTCAGCACCGAGAACAGAATGTGCCTGCGCTCCTGCTGTTCCGGGGTCAGCTCCGGCTGGGGTGCGCCGCGCCGCATCAGCAGGAGGTCGGAATGCTCGAGCGTCAGTTTGACGAAGACGTCATATTCCTCAGACAGCATGCGGTGCAGGGCGTTCTCTTCGTTCTGGCGCTGTTCGCGCTGCTGATGAACTAACACGCCGATGGCGAGCGGGAAGCCGAGGATCGTCACCCCGTAGCTCAGCGCCTCGAGCAGTTCCATCCAGGCCATGCCACCTCCCCACGACACCTCCAGCTGCGCCTAGAAGTCTAATCCATGGGCTCCGTATTGTCGCGCGTGAGAGGCCGGGTGGGCTCCGAACGGTACAACGGTCACGCTGAACCGTCGCTGGTGGAGACTATGGGCCTGCGCCGAACAGCCGCCGAAGCGCGCTCGCCGCGGCGGCGGCAAAGGCGTCCCGGTCGGCCCGATCGTCGACCGCAATGCGCCCGACGAAACCCTCGTAGAGCGCGATCACGGTCTCCAGCAGAAGCGGTGCGGGCAGGGGGCTCGATATGGCGCCGGTCCGCATCGCGCGCGCGATCGCATCGGCAAAGGCTTCGCGCAGCGCCTGGTCGTTATGCCCGACGGCCTGTTTGACCGCCTCGTTGCGGCTCGCTTCGGCCAGGAGCTCGATCGCGAGCCTCGCGTCATCGTGGCTGCATTCCGATATGATGGCGTGCACCGCTTCGACGATCGCCCGGACCGGGTCGCCGACTGATTCGAGATGGGCCGCCAGATCCTCGATCTCGGCGCGTTCGCGTGCCGCCAGCGCTTCGATCAGGGCGTCCTTGCCGTCGAAATAGGAATAGACGGCGCCGGCGCTCAGGCCCGCCCGGGCGATGATCTCGCGCATGGTGGTCTGGTGCGTGCCGCGCTCGATGAAGCAGGCGGCGGCGGCGTCCAGGATCTCCTTGCGGCGCGAGCGGGCAAGCGCCTGGTCTGCGGTGCGCGGCATTACCGTTGCTCCCTCTCAGGTGTTTCCGGCCGCCATCCCGGCGGTTTGAAAAGATAGCCCCAGATGTCCGACAGGCGCCTGGCGGCGATGCAGTCGCGCAGGATGGCATAGAATTCGTAGAAATTGATCACGATCGGGTTGGCGCTTCCGATCGGCTCGGTGATGCCGAACACGACCGGTTCGCGCTCCGGCTGATAGGTGCCGAACATGCGGTCCCAGACGATCAGGATGCCACCGTAGTTCTTGTCGAGATAGGAGCCGTTGGCGCCGTGATGGACCCGGTGCACGGACGGCGTGTTGAAGATCCCGTCGAGCCAGCCGAGCCTGCCGATCTTCTGCGTATGGATCCAGGTCTGGTAGGTGATGACGACCAGGATCGCGATCACCGTCTGCACCGCATCGAAACCGAGCAGCACCATGGGAACGAAGAACACCCATTCGATCAGGCCCTCGGTCCAGGCCAGCCGCAGCGCGGTGGTCAGGTTGAACTCGGGCGAGGAGTGGTGAACGCTGTGATACGCCCACAGAACCCGCACCCGGTGTTCGATGCGGTGCATCCAGTAATAGGTGAAGTCGGCGGCGATCAGCGCCAGCACCCAGGTCCAGACATTGACCGGCAGGTCGAGCGGCGTGACCAGCTCCGCCGCAAAGAGCCCAATAATGAACACGAGCCCGTAGATGCTGAGTTCGAGCAGCTGGTTGCCGACCGCGATGACGAAATTCGCCGCCGTCTCGCGGATGCCGTCGCGCTGGCGCGTGACCATGTCCCAGGCCACTTCCACAACGGTCAGGACGAAAAAGCCGAGGCCGATGACGGCGAGCCAGTCGAACCACCCGGAAAATTCGGCGAAACGCATTTCGATCGTGTCCATGAGCGGGAATACGCCTTTCTTAATAATAAAACGAACGTTCGTTCTATATATAAGAAAGCGATCATGGAGTTCAATCCGAAGCCGAACAGCCGCTTCGTCCGATCATCCGGGATCATTCATGGGCCGCGCGCCATTCGTGCGGAGGCTGGAA
>JBPCWF010000513.1:0-5323 GCA_051009775.1 Hyphomicrobiales bacterium
GGCCGGGGCGCATGGCCGCAGCCGGCTCAAGGCGCTGAGGCTCAGCTGCCTGCTCGAACTGCTCTACGCCACGGGCCTCAGGGTGTCGGAACTGGTCGGCCTGAAGCGCAGGGCGATCGGCGACGACGACCGCTTCCTGATCGTACGCGGCAAGGGCGGGCGCGAGCGACCGGTGCCCCTGAGCGCGGAGGGGAGACCGAAAGTGCTCGACCACGCAGCGACGCTCTGTCGGGTCGAGAATGTCGGCGGGGTGCGCAGCGAATGGCTGTTCCCGTCATCGGCCAAGGGCGGGCACCTGACCCGGCAGCGTTTCGGCCAGGAGCTGAAGTCGCTGGCCGCGCAGGCGGGCATCGCCACCGAGCGGGTTTCGCCCCACGTGCTGCGCCACGCCTTCGCCAGCCATCTGCTCGCTAATGGCGCCGACCTGCGCGCCGTGCAGCAGATGCTCGGCCATGCCGACATATCGACCACCCAGATCTACACCCACGTGCTCGACGAGCGGCTCAAGCAACTGGTGCAGGACCACCATCCGCTGGCGCGCCCGGAGTGATGCGGAAAACTGCCGATAACGTCCGGACCGTGCGGTCTGCGTCCGATTTGCACGCTGCGCTGTGAGCTGGATCACACGCCGCTCTCCTGGAACCTTATAGTCTGGAACCTCGTGTGCATCGGGGCGGGTTCGGTTTGCTCGCCTCTTTGCATGCAGGGGAACCAACAACGCCGCTTAAGCGGGAAGCAAATGCGCAGCACTCAAACGGCAGAGCCGGATGCTCTGTTGTCCCGACGTCATGTCTGTCCATCCTGTGGAGCATCCGAATACGGCTACTCATGGGACTACGAACCCATGCTCGATGCCCTGAAGCTCGGGCGTCTCGTGGAGAGATGGTGGTGCCTGCGGTGCGACCACAACGATCAGCGGATGAGACTCGAACTGTGATCCGATTGTCCACAGGCCCTAGTTCAGCTGTTTTTCTGCGTCGGCGGCGTGAGCGCGCCAGCTCTGGGCCTCGATGAAGACCCGGCGGATCGATGGATAGGCCGTTTTGATCTTCCGTTCGAACTGGGAGATTGCCGCCTCAACCTCGTCTGCCGAAAGGCCCTGCACGAAATCGAAGCTTGCATTCAGAAGAATGTCGTTGGGGCCGAGATGCATGGTCAGGATCTCGTTTGTGCGCCAGATGCGTTGGTCTCCGTCGGCCATATCCTCGATGTGCCGGACGATCTCGGGATCCGCGCTCTCGCCGATGAGCAGGCCCTTGGCTTCGATCGCCAGCAGCACGGCCACGATCGCGAGCACGATGCCGATGCCGACCGAGGCAACCCCGTCGAGTTCGGGGATGCCGAAATGCTCAGCGCCGGCCACGCCGACAAACGCAATGAGCAGGCCCAGCATCGCCGCCGTGTCCTCAAACAGCACCGTGAACACCGTCGGGTCCTTGCTTTGCCTGATGGCCGCCATAAAAGGCAGGTCGCCCCGTTCGCGGTTGAACGCCCGATAGGCGATGTACCAGGCCACGCCCTCGAACACCATGCCGAGGCCGAGGACGCCATAGTTCCACACAACATTGCTCAGCGGATGGGGATGGCGGATGCGCTCTATGCCTTCATACATCGACACGCCCGCACCGACCGCGAATATCAGGATCGCGACCACGAAGGTCCAGAAATAGAGCTCCATGCCGTAGCCGAACGGATGTTTCTTGTCCGGTTTCAACTCTGCGCGCCTGAGGCCGAACAGGAGCAGGAGCTGATTACCGCAATCGACGACGGAATGGATGCCTTCGCTCAGCATGGCCGAGCTTCCCGTGAAGCCGGCCGCAACGAACTTCGAAACCGCGATCAAAGCGTTGCCGATAAAAGCCGCATAGATCACCGTTTTTGACGTACCGGCCGCCATAACCGTCACCCCTCAGCGTGTCGTGCCGGAACGGGCACCGGCGAACCCTGTTTTACGGGAATGATTTGATTGGTTCAAATCATGCCTGCCCGCGCCGGTTTTCTTGCTTGGAGCTTCGGCGCAGCACGTGTGCGCCGGCCATCGAGTTTGAGTTGATGAGCAGCTCTGGCACCAATCCATCCGTCGAGCGGTTCAGCAACCGATAGGTCGGAAATATGCAGATATGCAACGCATTGGACAAACGTGTTTTTCTTATGGGCTTTACAGGATTGGCTCATGATCCCTCGCACCCGCCGGCACAATAGAGCCGCTCATCAGCGAGGCCGATAGCGGTTATGTGACAGAGCCGGGGGGTCTCCGTCAGCCTTCGATCACGCGTCGCAGCCGCGCGCGCCTGCGCCAATACGGTTGCGCGTTGCGGCACGGCCACGTTTGGCACGTTGCAGCGCACAAACATCCGATCAACCATGTCAGTTGCGGCGCCAATTCCAGACGTTCCGGACTGCTGAACAATCCAGCTCTTGCCACCCACCACAAATCCCTTAACGCTCCGGGGCGTTCGCGTATTGACAGAGACCCCGTTGATCGTCAGTTTCCCTGCGGCCCGTGCGAGCTGAGGCGGACGGGTTTTAGAACCTGCCCGTACGGCAACGGGGCGATCGTCGGTACCACCAATCTATGCGCACCTATCTCGATTTCGAAAAGCCGGTGGCGGAACTGGAAGGCAAAATCGCCGAATTGCGCGAGCTTGCCGACAGTGACGAGAGCGTGTCGATCGAGGACGAAGTCAGCCAGCTTGAAGACAAGGCCGCCGACAGCCTGCGCGAGATCTACACCCATCTCACGCCGTGGCAGAAAACCCAGGTCGCACGCCATCCCGACCGGCCGCATTTCGCCGATTATGTCGGCCGCCTGATCGCCGATTTCACGCCGCTCGCCGGCGACCGCACTTTCGCCGAGGACTTCGCCATTGTCGGCGGGCTCGGCCGGTTCGGCGGCCATCCGGTGATGGTGATCGGGCAGGAGAAGGGCAACGACACGGAAAGCCGGCTCAAGCACAATTTCGGCATGGCGCGCCCGGAAGGCTACCGCAAGGCGGTGCGTCTCATGGAGCTGGCGGACAAGTTCTCGATCCCCGTGATCACAATCGTCGATACAGCCGGCGCCTATCCGGGCATCGGGGCGGAGGAACGCGGCCAGTCCGAGGCGATCGCGCGCTCGACCGATTGCTGCCTGGGGCTCGGCGTGCCCCATGTGTCGATCGTGATCGGCGAGGGCGGCTCGGGCGGTGCGGTGGCGATCGCCACGGCCAATACGGTGCTCATGCTGGAGCATGCGATCTATACGGTGGCGTCGCCGGAAGCCTCGGCCTCGATCCTGTGGCGCGACTCGAGCCGGGCCGAAGAGGCGGCGACGGCCATGAAGGTGACGGCGCAGCACCTCAAGGAACTGCACGTGATCGACGAGATCATCCCGGAGCCGGGCGGCGGCGCGCATCGTGGTCCCGACGACGCCATCGATGCGGCCGGCAAGGCGATCGCGGACGCGTTCGCGGTGCTCGAGGGGCTCGACGCGCAGGCCCTGCGCAAGGCGCGGCGCGACAAATTTCTCGAAATCGGCCGTTCGCTTCCGGCGTGAGCGGCAATGCTGCCTGCCGCATTGCGGTCTCATTGCTGTCATTATGATCCCGTCGCGACAGGCGGTTTGAGAGGAGATCGTGCAGGTGCACGAGGCTGGAGGCATCGGACGGCGCACCATGCGACTGGGCATGGCAGCCGCCGTGCTCGCCATGGTGACGGCGGGCGCGATCGGCGCCGCTGCACTGGTTGCCACGCCTGAGGGCGCCCGGACGCTGCAGGAAGCCCTGGAACGCAGCCGGGTCGCCGCCGGGGCGCCGGTCTATGTCCGGATCTTCAAGCAGGAATCGGAGCTGGAGCTCTGGGCCGAGCGTGACGGCGCCTATGTCCTGGTCAAACGCTACCCCATATGCACCTGGTCCGGGGCGCTTGGGCCGAAGCTGCGGGAAGGCGATCTGCAGAGCCCGGAGGGCTTCTACCGGGTGACCCGCGGGCTGCTCAATCCGAACAGCAGGTATCACCTGTCGTTCAATATCGGGTTTCCCAATGCCTATGACAGGGCGCATGGGCGCACCGGTTCGTTCCTGATGGTGCACGGCAACTGCGTCTCGATCGGCTGCTATGCCATGACCGATCCGGGCATCGAGGAAATCTACGGCATGGTCGAGGCCGCGCTGGACAAAGGCCAGCCGGCGGTGCCGGTGCATATCTTTCCGTTCAGGATGACCGAGGACAACCTCGAGCGGCACCGGACGTCCGAATGGATTGGGTTTTGGCGCAACCTGAAACAGGGCTATGATGCCTTCGAGGCGGAGGGGCGTCCTCCGGAAATTACCGTCTCGGGCGGTGCCTATCGTGTGGTCGGGCGCCGCAGCGAAGCCCGGACAGGGCGTCAGTGAGTTGTGTTAAACGTTTGGTAACCCTCACCCTGTGTCATGCCGAACGGGACACGGAAAGTGGGGATATAAGGCTTCTATGACAACACGGCGGGCATTCCTTCAATCGGCCGCATCACTGGGGATGGTGCTCGGCCTTTCGGGCTGTTTTTTCGGCACGCCCAAGCATCTGAAACCGCTGTCGGAGGACGCCAAGGCGCTGCTCGCGTCCAAAGGCGTTGCGCCGGGCGCGGCCATGTTCGTGCGCATCTTCAAGCAGGAGACCCAGCTTGAGGTCTGGCTGCAGAAACCGACCGGCACCTATACCCGGTTCAAGACCTATGACATCTGCAACTGGTCCGGCGATCTGGGACCGAAACGCAAGCAGGGCGACAAGCAGGCGCCCGAAGGCTTCTACGTCATCACGCCGGCCCAGATGAACCCGTGGAGCAAGTATCACCTGTCGTTCAATATCGGCTATCCGAACGAGTACGACCGGGCGCATGAACGCACCGGCAAGCATCTGATGGTGCATGGCGGCTGCAGTTCGGCGGGATGCTATGCCGTCACCGACGAGAGCGTGCAGGAGATCTTCGCGCTCGCGCGCGAGGCGTTCGATGCCGGCCAGCGCCGGTTCCCGGTCCATGCCTTCCCGTTCCGCCTGACCACGGAGAACCTTGCGGTCTACAAGGCCTCGCCGTGGCATCCCTTCTGGCGCAACCTCAAGCAGGGCTATGACTTCTTCGAAAAGCACCGCCGGCCGCCGGTCGTCGGCGTCGAGAACAAACGCTATGTGTTCTTCGGAACCGAAGACGCGGTGCCGGAAGAGTTCAAGGTCATGGCCATCGGCGACAGCAATCCGGACCAGCCGCGGCTGATCTCGGGCTGGAATGTCGACATCCCGGCGGCCCAGGCCGCGCCTGCGCCCAAGCCCGCGGCGGCGCCCGTGCTGGAGCGCTGATCCAGACTAGAGC
>JBPCWF010000514.1:0-8320 GCA_051009775.1 Hyphomicrobiales bacterium
TGCGACAGCCTGATCGACGAGTTCGATGCGGCGATCGAGCGGCGCGGCGCGGACAGGATAGCGGCCTATATCGCCGAGCCGGTGCTGGCGTCGGGCGGGGTCATCGTGCCGCCGGAGGGCTACAACAAGCGGATGTGGGAGACCTGCCGCAAGCACGACATCATCTACATCTCCGATGAAGTGGTGACCGGGTTCGGCCGGCTTGGGCATTTCTTCGCGTCAAAGGACGTGTTCGGCATCGAGCCGGACATCCTGACCTGCGCCAAGGGGCTGACGGCGGGCTACGCGCCGATGGGCGCGGCAATCGTCAGCGAACGGCTAATCGGCAACCTCAAGCAGGCCTGCGGCGACGACCCGGCGGTCATGTTCTCCAACGGCTACACCTATTCCGGCCATCCGGTCTCCTGCGTGGCGGCGCTCAAGACCATAGAGATCATGGAGCGCGACGGGACCTGCGCCCATGTGCGCGAGATCGCGCCCTACTTCCAGTCGCAGATGCGCAGCCTGTACGACATTTCGATTGTCGGCGACGTGCGCGGCACCGGCCTAATGATCGCGGTCGAGGCCAATGAGAGCCTGCATGGCAGCCTGGAACAGGAAAAGGCGATCGGCGCGCGGATCGATCAGCATTGCCAGGCCCTCGGGCTTCTGGTGCGGCCGATCGTCAATCTGTGCGTATTGTCGCCGCCACTGACCATCGGCCGCGACGACATCGACGAAATCGTGTCGCGGCTGAGGCGCGGCATCGAGCTGGCGCACGAGGACCTTGTGCGCGAAGGCGTCATCGCGGCTTGAGCGGCAGATCGGGACCTCCCATGCCGGCGCCCAGGATCCTCGCCATCGTCCATCACGGCCCGAGCGACGCGGGCCGGGCGCCGTGGCATCTGGAGCGGGCCGGCTATGCGGTCGAGTATTGCGCGCCGGTCGATGGCGATGCGTTGCCGGCAGATCTGGGCGCCTATGCCGGCGCCGCCGTTTTCGGCGGCATCATGAGCGCCAATGACGACCACCTGCCCGGCATTCGCGTGGAACTCGACTGGATCACCAAGGCCGTCGACGCCGGATGCCCGCTGCTCGGCATCTGCCTCGGCGGGCAGTTGATCGCGCGTGCGCTCGGCGGCAGCGTCGAGCGCCATGACGATGGCCTGTGGGAGATCGGCTACTATCCGCTGGAACCGACCGCCGCCGGGCTCGACCTCATGCCGGAGCCGCGTCCGGCGTTCTACCAATGGCACCAGGATGGCTTCCACCTGCCGAGCGGCGCGGAGTTGCTGGCCGAGGGCGGCGCCTTCCGCAACCAGTTCTACCGCTATGGCGAGACCACCTACGGTCTGCAGTTCCACCCGGAGGTGACCCCTGAGCTGATCGTCAGGTGGATGGACGCTTCGCCCGGCTTCGAACAGCGCCCGGGCGGCCAGACCCGGCAGCAGCAACTGGACGGCGCGGCGCGCCATCAGGCCACGGTCGACGACTGGTTCGGACGCTTCCTCAGGCTGTGGATCGGCGCGCAACAGGGCGCCGCACGGCAGCGCTCCGCCGGATAGGTCGGCCTGTGGCCTTCGCGCGCAAACGAAACATCTCACAGCTCGGCTATTTCTCCGTGGTCGTGACGGTGCTTGCGCTGGCGCTCGCGCTCAGGATCGTGGACCCGGCGCCGATCGCGCAGCTCCGGCTGATCGTATTCGACAATTTCCAAAGGCTTTCGCCCAGGGTCTACGATCCGGCGGTGCCGGTGCGCATCATCGATATCGACGAAGCCTCGCTCGGCCGTATCGGCCAATGGCCGTGGCCGCGCAACAGGATTGCCGAGCTGACCGAGCGGCTGTCGCGCATGGGCGCCGCGGCGATCGCCTTCGACATGGTGTTTGCCGAGGCCGACCGGCTGTCGCCGCGCGAGGTGTTCAAGTCGCTGCCCCGGTCCCTGATCCCGGATGTGATGCGCCAGTCGCTGGAGCTTCTGCCGTCGAACGACGCGACCTTTGCGGGCGCCATGGCCGATGCGCCGGTGGTGCTCGGGCTGGTGCTGAGCAATGACGCCTCCCGCCCCATGCCCAGATCGATCGGCGCTTTCGCGACCGCCGGCGACGATCCCCTGCCGTTCCTTCCCGGGTTCGACGGCGGCACGGCCAACCTGACCGAGCTGCAGGCCAAGGCCCGGGGGCTGGGCGCGCTCAACTGGGTGCCCGAAGTCGACGCGGTGGTGCGGCGCGTTCCAATCATCCTGCGCGGCGGCGATGCGCTCTATCCCTCTCTCGCCGCCGAAGCGCTCCGGGTGGCGCAGGGCGCGACCACCTATGTCGTCAAGGCGTCGGGGGCGAGCGGCGAACTCGCCTTCGGGCAGCGCACCGGCATCGTCGCGGTCCGGATCGGCCAGCTCACGGTGCCGACCGACAGTTCCGGCCAGGTTTGGGTTCATTTCACGCCAACCGAAGCCGCCCGCACCATCCCGGCCTGGAAGATCTTCGACGGCTCGGTTCCCGCCGACGACGTAGCGGGCCGTATCCTGCTCGTCGGGACCAGCGCGCCCGGACTGTTCGATCTGCAGTCGACGCCCCTGGAGACCGCCGTGCCGGGTGTTCAGGCCCACGCCCAGGCAATCGAAGGCGTGTTCTCGGGCAATCTGTTGCTGAGGCCGGACTACGCGCTCGGCCTCGAACTGGCCTTCCTGATGGCGGCCGGCCTGATCCTGATCGGCCTGATGCGCTGGGCCGCCGTGCACTGGTGCCTGATGGTCTGTCTGATCTGCCTGGCCGCCGTCAACGGCTTCTCCTGGACGTCGTTCCAGAACTCGCGCCTGCTGCTCGATCCGGTCTATCCCTCGCTCGCGCTGCTGGCGATCTTCGTCTGCGGCGAGCTCAATCTGTTCTTTGCCACCGAGCGCGAGCGGCGCTTCATCCGCGGCGCGTTCAGCCGCTATCTGTCGCCCGACCTGGTGGCCAAGCTCGGCGACAGGCGCGAAGGGCTGCAGCTCGGCGGTGAGATCAGGAACATGACGTTGCTGTTCTGCGACATCCGCGGCTTCACGCAGATATCGGAAGGCCTCTCGGCGGGTGAGCTCACCACCCTGATCAACCGCTTCCTGACGCCGATGACCGAGGCGATCCTGGAGAACAACGGCACGATCGACAAGTATATGGGCGATGCGATCATGGCGTTCTGGAACGCGCCGCTCGACGACCCGGACCATGCCGACAACGCCTGCCGGGCGGCGCGCGCCATGCTCGGCAGGCTCAACACGCTCAATGCCGAGCTGCGCGCCGAAGCGGAAGCCCAGGGCCGCAGCTTCATCCCGATCCGGATCGGCATCGGCATCAATACCGGCGAATGCTGCGTCGGCAATATGGGTTCGGCCCACCGGTTCGACTATTCGGTGATCGGCGACAATGTGAACATCGCCTCCAGGCTCGAAGGCCAGAGCAAGACCTATGGCGTGCCGATCGTGATCGGCGAAGCGACGGCGGAGGCCGCGCCCGGCTGGCCGGTGCTCGAGCTCGACATGATCCGCGTCCAGGGCAAGACCAACACGGAACGCATCTTCACCATCCTGCCGGCGTCCGGCGAGGTCCAGACCTATGACCTGGACCGGCTGCGCAAACAGCAGGCGACGATGCTCGAAACCTATCGCGACCGCCGCTGGGGCGCCGCGCAGACCTTCATCGATCAGTGCCGTGAACTCGCCCCCGCCGAGGCCGACGGCTACTACGACCGGTTCGCCCAGCGCATCGACCTGTATCAGGCCAACCCGCCAAAGCCCGGCTGGGACGGCGCCTATGAGGCGGAGAGCAAGTAGACGGCCGCCCCGAAACCGGGCCCCGGCCTCCACACCGGAGCGCCACTCCTCATGGCAACCCGTCATGCGCGGGCTTGACCCGCGCACCTCACGGGTCCGATGCACCTGCATGAGATTGCCGGACCACGTCCGGGAGTGACGAGAAGTGAGACGCACGGCCGGGCACCTGCCGCACATCGCGATTGATTCACTTTCCCCCCATTGCTATACGGTCAAGCAGTATCGGGAGAACGGTCATGAAAATCTGCATATACGGCGCCGGCGCGATCGGCGGATATCTGGGTGTCGGCCTGGCACAGTCAGGGGTCGACGTGTCGCTGATCGCCCGCGGCGCCCATCTGGAGGCGATGAACGCCAATGGCCTCAAGCTGATCAAGGACGGCGAGGAGCAGGTGGCGCAGGTCACCGCGACCGACGATCCCTCGACGCTCGGGCCGCAGGACTATGTCATCGTCACCTTGAAGTCTCACCAGGCCTGGGAGGTGGCGGAGCAGATGACCCCGCTGCTCGGCCCCGACACCGCCGTGGTGACAGCCATGAACGGTGTGCCATGGTGGTATTTCCACGGGATCGAGGGCCAGTATTCCAACCTGCGCCTGCCGAGCGTCGACCTGCAGGACCGGCAGTGGAACGCGATCGGGCCGGAGCGCGCCATCGGCTGCGTGGTCTATCCGGCAACGGAGATCTCCGCGCCCGGCGTGATCACGCATATCTACGGCGACAAGTTCACCATCGGCGAGCCGGACGGCGCCGAGACCGAACGCTGCCGGCATCTGTCGGAAGTGCTCGAAGGAGCGGGCTTCCAAGCGCCGGTCCATCCCCATATCCGCAACGAGATCTGGCTCAAGCTCTGGGGCAATCTGTGCTTCAACCCGATCAGCGCCCTGACACATGCCACGCTCGACATCGTCGCGACCGATCCGGGCACGCGGGCGCTGGCGCGCAACATGATGATCGAGGCGCAGCGCATCGGCGCCCGGCTCGGGGTCCACTTCCGCGTCGACGTGGAGCGGCGCATCAACGGGGCGGCGCGGGTCGGCGCGCACCGCACCTCCATGCTGCAGGACCTGGACAAGGGACGCGCGTTGGAGATCGATGCGCTCCTGACCGCGGTCTACGAGATGGGCCGGCTGACCGATGTCGAGACGCCCCATATCGCAAGCGTGCTCGCCCTGGTGCAGCAGATGGCCAGGACCAGGGGCCTCTACCCGACCTTCCCGGAGCCGGAACTCGAGGACGAGGCGGCGGAAGAGGCGGTCGACTAGCCGGGCAGCGGCATGCGGACCGATTGGCACCAAGCGGCGCTCGACGGGGACGGCGACACCATCGCCCGTCTCATTGCGGAAGGCGCGACCATCGACAGCCTTGACCGGCATGGACAGACGGCGCTGATGCTGGCGGCTGTCCACGGCCACGACGAGGTCGTGCGCGTCCTCGTGTCGAACGGCGCGGACATGGATGTCACGGCCAAGTTCGGACTGAGCGCGCTCATGCTCGCCGTGATCAATCTTCGCACCGACATTGCCGCTGCACTGGTTGACGCCGGTGCCGACATCTCGGTCCGTGGGCGGGGTGCGCCGGGATTTGCCGGCAAGACCGCGCGGCACCTGGCGACGGACAGAGGCCTGGATCACCTCGCGGACCACATCGCAGCGGCAGAGAGACGAAACCTGGACACATAGAACGTGAACTTGCGGCTGAGCCCTGTTCCGAAGCGTTCCGGCTCGAGGCCGGCACTGAACTGGTGCCGATCGAACGCGCGTCCTGGGCCGAGTGGGACACCTGGGACCGTCTGGTGTTCGTGCGCAACGGGTGCCTGTTCGGGGCAACCCTAAGCGGAACGGATCTGCATGCGGAACAGCTGATCGACTTCAATCCGATGACGCCTCCCAAGATCGAAACGCAGGACTGGGCGAAGACAGAGCTGGAATGAAGAGATCCCAAAACCTGAGCGTCAGGCACAGTTTCGAGGCCTGCGCGTCTTGGCGGACCTGCCCGCTCGACGCGAGACATCAGGATTCGCGGAATGCACGAGCCATGCTGTCGACGAGCGGGCGCATCAAATAGTCAAAAAAAGTGCGCTCGCCGGTCTCAATGTAAGTCTCAACCGGCATGCCCGGGATCGGACGAAAGTCTTCGAGCGCGGCCACCTTTTCGGTCTCGAGCCTGACGCGGACCACGTAGCCGCCAAGATCGCTGCCGCCCCTGCGGTCTTCCAGCGTATCCGCAGAAACATAGATGACATGCCCGGTCACCGTTGGCGTGAGCCGCTGGTTGAGGGCGGTCAGGCGCACCCGTGCGACCTGTCCATTCTCGACCTTGTCGATATCGCGCGGCTGAACCCGGGCCTCGATGATTGGCTCGTCGTCCACCGGCACGAGTTCCATGATCTCGCCACCAGGTTTGACCACGGCACCTTGCGTATGATGCATCAGCTTGACGACCACTGCGTCGACTGGGGCCTTGATATTGATACGTTGCAGCACATCGCGTGCTTTACGCTGCTGTTCCTGGATATCATCCAGCTCTGCTTCGATCCGGCGCAGTTCCGCCACCGCCTGGTCGACCGCCACGGCGCGCAGATGAATGATCTGGCCGCGCGTCTTGATGATCCCTTTCTTTTCCTCGGCGATGTTGGATTTCAGCCGGGCAGAACGGCCGAACAGCTGCGCCCGTGCTCTTTTGAGTGCCAGAAGATTGGGCAGGAGCACCAGCTTCTGTTTGTACAGCTGGGTCTTGTTGCTCACTTCCTCGTCGATCAGACGCAATTGCATGCCGATCGAGTCGATCTCCGCCCCGAAGCCTGTGATCGCTTCTTTTCGGGTGGCGATCTCCTGATTCAGGATTGCGGTCTCGGCGATCAGCTTTTCGCGCCGCGCCCTGAACTCCTCGCGTTGACGGCCCATGATGAGGCGCACGTCGTCGTCACCTTCCTCGTAGGCGGCCGCCATCAGGTTGGTGGGGAACTGGATCTCCTCGGACCATTTGCTCTCGGTGATCAGGCGCGCCTGCTGCGCTTTGAGCCGGTGATAACGATGGTTGAGCAACTGCAGATTGGCCGTCGAGCCCGTGTCGTCGAGAGAAACGAGCACATCGCCGCGCTTCACGTGGTCGCCTTCCTTGACCCTGATGTGCCTGACAATGCCGCCTTCAAGGTGCTGGACAACCTTGTTCTGCCCCGTTGCGACAAACCTGCCCGATGCAACGACCGCGCTCTGCAGCGGTGCCGTCACGGCCCAGATGCCAAAACCGGCGACGCTGACGATCAGAGTGAAAAGGCCAAATAACGTGGGGGCGCGCAGACTGGCCGGCACCGTGTCGGACCAGTCCTTGCTTTGAGCGTGCATGTCTGACATATCGCCATCCGTTTGCGCAGTTAACCGCATCACATCCTTCGATCCGCCGTGAGCTGTCCGCCGGGCGGCTGGCACGGCTGATACTCAATCGGCACTCCGGCTCGCATCGGCACGTTTCGAACCGAGCAGTTCGGCAGAATCTTCTGGCGCGTATCGAACTTGATCAGCCTTCCGTTCTGCAGCATCAGTATCTTGTCGACACTTTCCAGGATTGCCGGGCGCTGCGTCACAATCACTGTCGTGATCGCTCTCTTCTTCCCGCGCTTCAACGCTTCGGCCAGCGCCGCCTCGCCGAAGCCGTCGAGGTTTGAATTGGGTTCATCGAGCACGACGAAGGCGGGATCCCCGTAATAGGCGCGGGCCAGCGCCACGCGCTGTCTCTGGCCGCCTGAAAGCGGTTGGCCGTCCATGCCGATTTCGGTTTCATAACCTTCGAAAAACGCGCTGATCATGTCGTGCACGCCGGCCAGCTGCGCGGCACCTATGATATCCGCATCATCGGCGCCTTCGGTCATCCGGGCGATATTGTCCTTGATCATGCCGGGAAACAGTTCAACATCCTGCGGCAGGTAACCGATTGATCTCCCGAGCTGTTCCTCGTTCCAGTTCCTCAGCGGCGCGCCATCGAGACTGACCGTTCCTTCCGTTGCCGCCAGACAGCCGACAAGCAGGCGCGCCAGGGTGGACTTGCCTGCCCCCGACGGCCCGATGATCGCCAGGGAGGTGCCGGGTTCCAGATCGAACGAGATATCGCTCAGGATTGGCGGCTTGTCCTGGGACGGCGCGTAGTGCAGGTTTTCGACAGAGATGCGGCCCTCGAGACGGGGCATACACAGCCGCGTTACGTCCTCCAGGTTCTCGGTGATCTTCTCGCTGACGCGTTTCGATGCGGCGCGCATGCTGACGAAGCTGCGCCACCCGTCGATGGCGCTCTCGACAGGCGCAAGCGCGCGCGCGCCGATGATCGAAGCGGCGATCATCATCCCGCCGGTAAGCTGGCTGTCCAGCACCAGATAGGCACCCCAGCCCAGCAGGCCCACTTGCATGACCAGCCTCAGGAACTGCGAGAGGCCGGACAGGTAGACATTGCGGGCGCTGGCGTTCACCGGCGCTTTCAGCGACTTTGCGTGGGCTGCCCCCCACAGCAGGACGCTGGCGCGCATCATCCCAAGAG
>JBPCWF010000515.1:0-3674 GCA_051009775.1 Hyphomicrobiales bacterium
CCAACCGCAGCGGCACACTGCACCTGTTCCGCGACCAGCTCTCTATCGAGCGGACGAAACGAACGGCTGAAGCGATCGGCGCGCTTGGCGTGCGGTCGCAGGTTCTGGACCCGGCCGGCTGCGCCGAACTTGAGCCTGCGCTCGCGCCCCAGGCCGACCGGATCTCCGGCGGCGTCCATTACCCGGACGACGAGGCCGGCGACGCCCACCTGTTCACCCGGCGCCTCGCCGAGCTCTGCGCGGCCGAGGGCGCCGACTTCCGATATGGTGAAACGGTCGCCAGGATCGAGACCAGGGACGGCGCCGCGTCCGCGGTCGTGACCGACGCCGGGCGGATAGAAGCGGATGCCTGCGTGGTCGCCCTGGGCAATGGCAGCGCGGCGCTTGTCCGCCCGCTCGGCATTTCTCTGCCGATCTATCCGGTCAAGGGTTACTCGCTCACCTTCCCGGTCGACGGCTGGAACGGCGCGCCGGTGGTGCCGTTCGTCGACGACGCGCGCAAAATGGGCATCGTGCGGATGGGCGACCGGGTGCGGGTTGCCGGCACCGCGGAGTTCACCGGCCATGACAAGACGCTCACCCCCGAACGCATCGCCAATCTCAGGGACTTTTTCCTCGACCTGTTTCCCGACTATCCCGACCCGGACGCCGGCGAGGCCTGGACCGGCCTGCGCCCGACGACCCCGGACGGACTGCCCTATCTGGGCGCCACGCCGATCCCCGGCCTCTATCTCAACACCGGCCACGGCCATCTCGGCTGGACCATGTCCTGCGGCTCGGCCAAGGTGCTCGCCGACCTGGTCGCGGGACAGGACGCCGAGATCGATCTTGCCGGAATGACGCTCGCAGACCGGTGAACGCGGCGCGTCAGATCACCGGCGGCAGCTCGCGCGTCCCGTCCAGCCTGAGCCGGATCCGGTCGCGGACACGGGTCCACCGCATGTGGAGCGACTGCATTGCGGCAAGACCGGGGGTCACCCGCTGGAACTGTTCGACCGGCAGGCTCAGGCTCGCCGGGTCCCTGCCCTCCAGGAGATCGGCCAGCACCGCGCCCATGGCGGTTCCCGTCGGCACGCCGCGGCCGGAATAGCCGAGGCAGGAATAGATGTTGTCGTCCAGTTCGTAAATGCGCGGGACGGTGCGGTACTGTCCGTCGAGCAGGCCGTACCAGTAATGCTCCCACTCCAGGTCCTCGATCTGCGGGAACACCCATTTGGTCTTCCGGGTCATGTAATCGCGTGTCGCGGCGGGGTCGTTGCCCATGGCGCCTGAGAAGAACACCGTGGAGATCAGGCGGTTGCCCTGGGTCCATTTGTAGAGAATGGGATCGCCATGGGTGTCGACCAGGGAGTGGTCGCCCTTGAGGACCAGGTCGCGGTATTTCGGATCGAGCGGGGCGCTGGCCAGTCCGGCAACCGGCACCAGATCGAACGCCGTGTTCAGTCCGGGCCATGGCGGGCCGACCGTGTAGGCGCCGGTCGCCATCAGGACACGATCGGCAAGCACGCTGCCCGAGGGCGTATGGAGGCGCCATTTCGCGCCGTCGCGTTCGACCTTCCCGACCGGGCTTTGGGTGTGGACCTTCGCGCCCCGTGATACCGCGGCACGGGCCAGCCCCCTGGCATAGCCGAGCGGGTTCAGATGCCCTGCGCCTTCCATCAGCCAGCCGCCGTGAAACCGGGGCGACCCGCTCAGGTCCTCGGCCTCCGCCGCATCCAGCATATGGCCGCGCAGGCCGTGGCTCTCGTAGAACTCCTTTTGCGCCTTCAGGCCTTGAACATGGCGCGGGCTCGCCGCCAGTCTGAGAATGCCGTTGCGCACCGCTTCGCATTCGATCTGGTACTGCTCGATGATCGAGAACACCTGGTCGGCGGCACCGGTCTGCAGACGGATGATCCGCTCGGCATAGTCGTCGCCATACATCTTCCTGATCTTGGCATAGGGCCAGTAGTGCAGCGTCGGCGTGCAGTGGCCGAGATTGCGCCCCGAACCGCCGAAGCCCGCCTGTTCGGCCTCGACCACGACCGGTTCATGGCCGCGCTCGGCGAGCCTGAGCGCGCTTGTCAGCCCGGTATAGCCGGCGCCGACGATCGCGATCTCCGCCTCCACATCGCCGTCCAGCATGGGCAGGGCCGGCGCGGGCGCGGCGGTCGCATGCCACACGCAATCGTCATTGAGCTCCGTGATCTGTTTCATATGAAACCGCCTCAGATCCCTTTTGAACGGGCGCCAGGTCGGATTTAATCAGATTTGACGCCGGCGGTCTCTAAACTCAACCGGCGCTTCGCCATAGGTCCGCTTGAACCAGCGCGAGAAATGGGCGCCGTCGGCAAAGCCGCATTCGAGCGCGATCTGGGTCACGGTGCGCGACGAATTGACCAGCAGCCAGTGGCCGTGCGCCAGCCGTATCTCGCGCCACACGGCCGCGGGCGGCTTGCCGGCATATTTGGAGAACAGGCGGTTGAGCTCACGTCCCGACGTGTTGAGCTGGGTCGCAAGCGTCGAGATGCGCAAGGGGCCGGCGATCCGTTTCTCCATCAGCTCGACCGCCTGTTCGACCTTGCGGTTGCCGCTCGCCATCAGATGCCCGTAAGGCCGGTGCGGCATGCGCCGCGCCGCCTGGATCGGATCCATGTGCAGCGCCGTCACGCCCTTGATCGCGCGCGCCCGGCCGCAGCGGGCCTCGATCAGCGCGATGACGAGGTCGAGCGCGGTGGTTCCGCCCCGGCAGGTGATGATGTCGTTTTCGTTGACATAGACCGGGTCGGACTCCGGAACCGCGCGCGGAAACAGCCCCTTCATCTGATTGAGATGGAACATGTCGACCGCGCAGCGCCGGCCGTCCAGCAGCCCCGCCTTGGCAATGATGAAGCTTCCGGTGCACAGGCCGACGATTGCGACATTGGCCGCATGCGCCGCGCGCAGATACCGCATCGTCTCGTCCGGATGGTCCAGGCACCGGGGCAGCAGACCGCCGACGACGACGATGTAGTCGAACTCTTCCGGTGCCGGGAAGGTTGCATGCGGGCGCACCTCGACGCCGCAGCTTGCGGTCACCGGCGCCAGGTTTGGGGCGATGACCTTCCAGCGGCAATAGATCTGCCGGCTGAAGTCTGCCTCGTCGGCGGCATGGCGCAGACCGTCGACGAAGCCCGCGAAGGCGAGCAGGGTGAACCTGGGCGACAGGATGAATCCGACCCGCATGTCCGGAATGATGTCCGGCATGTCCGGTGGCGCGGGGAACAGTGAGGCGTGCTCCGTCATCGGCCCGTCCGTTTGTCGCTTTGTCCTAAACGTTATCCATATGGTCCGATCCGTTCAAGCTTCGCCGCCGCGAGGGTGCGTTACTGTTCAGGCGATGGCCGATCGTGAAAGCGGCCTGATAGCAGGGAGGATATAATGCGCCTTACAAAAACGTTCATCGGCGCTGTGGCCGGCGGAGCACTTGCTGTTTCGCTCGCCACCGGTGCCTTTGCAGCTGAGATGACACTGAAGCTCGCAGGTGTCTTGCCCGTCGAACACTACGGCAGCAAGATGCTCGAGCAGATCAAGGCCGATATCGAGGCCGCCAATGTCGGCCTCACGGTCAAGTATTTCGCCGCCGGGCAGCTCGGATCGGGAGAAGAGCTCCTCGAAGACACCATCCGCGGCAATGTCGACATCGTCCATGCCTT
>JBPCWF010000516.1:0-11210 GCA_051009775.1 Hyphomicrobiales bacterium
GGCGGTCGGGCACAGTTTACGTTCAAAACAAGGGAGACAGTCAGATGAATACCTTATTCAGCGCAACCCGCCGCAAAATCCTTGCAGGTGCCGCGGCTTTATTGGCCCTGTCGGCACCGGCTTTCGCGGAGGACCTGTTTGACGTCGGCAAAGGCGATGGCCTCAAAGTCGCCTACTACAATTTTGCGCCGTTTGCCTATGTGAACAAGGACGGCAATGTGGTCGGCGAGCAGGTCGAGGTCCTTCGGCATGTTATCGGCAAAATGGGCCTGAAGATCGCCAGCGAGACGCCGACGGAGTGGGGCAATCTCATTCCCGGCCTCAAAGCCTCACGGTTCGACGTGGTTGCCGCGGGCATGTTCGTGACGCCGAAAAGGTGCAATGAGGTGGCGTTCACCGAGCCCACCTTCGGCATCAAGCAGGCCATCATCGTGCCGAAGGGCAATCCAAAAGGCCTGTCGAATTTCGAAAGCGTGAAAGACAAGAACGCTGTGCTCGCGGCGATCGCCGGCACGGCGCAGGTCACCTGGGCGAAGAGCGTGGGTGTCGAAGACGCCAAGATCATGCAAATTCCCGACAATCCGACCGGTCTCGCTGCTGTTCGCGCCGGCCGGGCTGACGGCTTCACGATCGATGCGCCGGGCGCGCGCCTGGCCGTTGCCGAACTTCCGGAAAAGGACATGGAGATGCTGGAGCCCTTTGACCAGGTCGGGGGCAAGCCGGCGAGCCCGCACGGCGCCTATGCCGTACGGCAATCGGAAAGCGCCTTCGTTACAGAGTTCAACAAGGTTCTCAGCACCTTCGTCGGCACACCGGAGCACATCGCCATCATGGAAGCGCACGGTCTCCAGAAGAGCGAACTGCCGAAGCGCACGACGGCTGACCTCTGCAAAGGCTAAGCGGTCGGGACTGCAGGGGCTTGGTCCTCCCTCAAGCCCCTGCATCGAAACGCCATGGCGCGGGCAAGCGAACTGGAGGAGCCAATGCCCGGTTCACTTCACGGTGATGTTCAACAGGACGCAGGGCACAGCCGCCAAACGGGTATGTGCTACCAGCTTGACGAGGGGCCCGGCCGCGTTCGATTGGGCCTGATCGCCCTTGCCAATGACCGGGTGATCGAGAGGGACCTGGTGCTGATGCGGCCCGGCGACGAGACCCTCATCTACACCTCGCGCATCGCGTTTGAAGGGGAATGCACTCTTGAGAACCTGAGCGCGATGTCGTCGGACCTGACCGGTGCGGCGGAGCTACTGGATCCGAGCCTTGAGTTGGGCGCCATCATGTTCGGATGCACCTCGGGTACGGTCGCGTTAGGGGCTGACAGGGTGCGGACTGCCATCGGATCAGCACAGCCGGACGTGGCGTGCATCGATCCGATATCAGCGGCGTTGCAAGCGTTCGCCGAACTCGGCGTGGATAAGATTGGCTTGCTGGCGCCTTACGTTGACGATGTCGTCGAGCCAATCATATCCGCCTTCGATCGGCACGGCGTGCGAACCGTGGGACGGAACGGCCTCGGCATCGTCGATTCGGCAGATATCAGCCGGGTCACGCCGCAGTCCATTTTTGACAACGCGCTGCTTGCCGACAGGCCGCAGGCCGATGCGTTGTTCATTGCCTGCACGGATTTCAGATCGCTCGAGGTCATAGAGGCTATCGAGGCGGACGTCGGGAAACCGGTGGTGACCAGCAACCAGGCGCTGTTCTGGAGCGCCATGCGGGCAGCGGGGCACGCGTGCCAAATTGACGGATTTGGCCGGTTGTTGAGAGGCGCAGCTGACCGGGACGGGGCTTCGAGCGCCAGTTCGACCGAACGAAATCACCCTCTGGAGGATGCCGGAACATGATCGAGAAGCTTACCCGCCGAACCGCTCTGGCTCTGTTTATGTCTACGGCTTTTGCCCTCGGCACGGGCGGCAGTCAGCCGGTGTTTGCAGATGAATTGATTGCCGTTGCCAAGGGCGACGGGCTGCGCGTGGCATTCTACAACTTCAAACCCTATGCCTATGTCGATGAGAACAACACGCTCACCGGCACGGATGTCGAGACGCTCAATGCCGTTCTCGCCAAAATGGGCGGCAAGGTCGCCGATGCCAAGGCGACGGACTGGGGCGCTTTGATTCCCGGACTGAAGACTAAGAGGTTCGACGTGGTCGCAGCCGGCATGTTCGTGACACCCAAACGGTGCGCCGCCGTGCGGTTTTCCGAGCCCACATTCGGCATCAAACAGGCGCTTGCGGTCATGAAAGGCAATCCAAAGGGGATCTCCAGTTACGAAACCATCCGCGACAAGGGTCTGAAGGTCGGTGCCGTCTCGGGTGCCGCACAGGTCGGTTACGCCAAGAATGCCGGCATTGCCGAAAGCAGCATCTCCCAGCTTCCCGACAATCCGACTGGCATCGCTGCACTGCGCGCCGGAAGGATCGATGCATGGGCGGTGTCCGCGCCCGGCGTTCGGCAGATCATCGCCGGCGTGCCGGAGGGCGACATCGACTCCACACCCGTCTTCGACAAGATCGGCGGCAAGCTTGCGGTATCGCACGGCGCGTTTGCGTTCCGGCCCGAAGACGCCTCGTTCGTCGATGCCTTCAATAAGGAACTCACGGCCTTCATTGGCACGCCGGAACACATCGCAATCCTTGAAAAACACGGCATGACTAAGGACGAACTGCCGATCATGAACACGGCGGCGCTCTGCGAGAACTGATCGAACCGGATCGAGGCCGTCGCCGGCATGCGGTGGTGTCCGAGAAGCCTTTAATTCTGCAACGGGAGGGCCGGCCGTAATGATAGGACGAGTGGCTGCGATTGCTGCACTCACCGCCTTCCTCGTCGGCCTCGCGGTCGCTACTTTCTCCGACTTTCGCGTGTTCTTGCCGGCGCTGTTGCGCGGCGCGGTGGTCACCTTGCAGGTATCGATACTGTCGATCATCCTGTTCTACGTAGCCGCCATGCTCGCCGGGATAGGCCGGCTGAGCAGCAATACCGCCATTCGCTGGCTGAGCGCCTGTTACATCGAGGTATTTCGCGGTACGTCCCTGCTTGTGATCCTGTTCTGGTTCTTTTTCGTACTGCCGGAGTTTGGCGTAACCCTGTCACCGATGCTGGCCGGTGTGGTCGGAATCGGTCTCAATTTCGGGGCCTACGGCGCCGAAGTGGTTCGTGGCGCGATTGCGGCGGTACCCAGGGGTCAGATCGAAGCCGGCATCGCGCTCAACCTGCCGCCCTGGAAACGAATGCTGCGGATCGTCATTCCACAGGCGATCCCGATCATGATTCCGGGCATCAGCAATCAGACCATCGAGCTGATCAAGGCAACGGCCCTGGTGTCGGCAGTCACTCTTGTCGACATCACCTACGCGTCGGTACAGCAAAACCAGTTGCACTATCGCACGCTGGAAATCTTCGCTGTGACCCTGCTCCTGTACTACTGCTTTGCGCAATTTGTCCGCTTCGGCATGGCGATGCTCGAAGATCATAGCCGGCGCCATCTGACGAGGGGGGTCTGAGCCATGGATTGGCGTTGGGATTTTACCTTTGAGGTCGTTCTGCCGAGAATGGTGCAGGCGGCCGGCGTCACCATATGGGCGACCTTCGCTTCTTTCTGTGTGGCTCTGGTGCTGGGGCTGCTTTTGATGTTGCTCAAGACATCGTCACGCAAGTGGATCTCCTGGCCGGCGGGCGAACTGATCGAGTTCATTCGCGCCACACCACTTCTGGTACAGATCTTCTTTCTGTTCTTCATGCTCCCTGAGATCGGCATAACCCTGCCGCCGCTGACGACAGGCATTATTGCGATCGGTATCTACAATTCGGCCCTCTGCGCCGAAGTCTACCGTGCGGGTATCCAGGCGGTGCCGCGCGGCCAGTGGGAAGCTGCGACCGCGCTTAACCTGGGCACCTACAGGACGTTCCGCGATATCATCATTCCACAGTCGCTACCGCCCATCGTGCCGGCGCTTGGAAATTATCTTGTCGCTATTTTCAAGGAAACGCCGCTGCTCTCCTTCGTGGCGGTCGCCGAAATCATGCAGATATCGAAGCTGATCGGGTCCGAGTATTACCGCTTCACGGAAGCCATCACGATTGCCGGCATCTTCTTCCTCGTCATGAGCCTTGTCGCCGCCGCCTTGGTGCGCATGGTTGAGAATTTCGTGAAACGGAGCATCCTCCATTGACTCAGCCGAAGATCAAATTCGACAAGGTCGTCAAAAGCTACGGCATGCTCACCGTACTTGACGAGCTCGAGTTCGAGGTCGCCGAAGGCGAGGTCGTCTCGATCATCGGCCCATCAGGTTCCGGCAAAACCACCGTTCTGCGCGTGTTGATGACACTGGAGGAAATTCAGGACGGCACGATGTATGTAGATGGAGAGCCGCTCAATCGCATGCGGTCGGGCGACGGCCTGGTGCCAGCCAGCAAGGCGCACATCAGCAAACAGCGCGCCAAGATCGGCATGGTGTTCCAAAGCTTCAATCTGTTTCCGCATATGACGGCGCTTGGAAACTGTATTGAGGCGCCGATTTACTCCAAGGGATTGTCAAAAGCGGAAGCCACGGACATAGCCATGGAATTGCTCGGCATGGTGGGGCTCGCCGACAAGCGGGACCATTATCCAAGCCAGCTGTCCGGCGGTCAGCAACAGCGCGTCGCCATCGCGCGCACACTCGCCATGAAACCGGAGATTCTTCTGTTCGACGAACCGACCTCGGCGCTCGATCCCGAAATGGTCGGCGAGGTTCTGAGTGTCATCCGCGACCTGGCCAACGCGCACAACTACACCATACTGCTTGTCACCCACCAGATGGGCTTTGCCCGTGAAGTCTCGAACCGCGTCTGCTTCTTCGACAACGGAAAGATCGTCGAGCAGAACAATCCGGAAGCCCTGTTCGGCCAACCGAAGAACGAACGGCTTAAGCAGTTCCTGAGTAAGGTTTTGGAGGCACACTGACCCGGTTGCGGGTCTTTGTCCGTCGGCTTGCGCGGGCACAATGCAGGTGATCTGGTGTGATGAAAACGGATCCCAGGTGGTTAGAACCAAGAACAGGGTCGCGATGGAACTGATGCTTACCTACGGAGATGGCCCCCGGGCCCTATATGCTCGGCTCAAGGGCCAAATCCTGTCCGGCGACCTGGAAAGCGGGCGGGAAGTGAAGATCCTTCCGTTGTCGCGCGAATTTGGCGTGAGCATCGGGCCGGTCAGGGAAGCCATCCGTATGCTGGCCTCGGATAATCTCGTCGTGCTCCGGCCGCGCCGCAGTCCGGTGGTCGCGACTTTCGATCAGAACGAACTGGTTGAGATCAACCAGATCCGGCTTGCGCTTGAGCCCATGGTGTTGGAATCCGCCGTCGACAAACACACGGCGGAGTCGCTTGAGGCATGCCGCGATGTTCTGAGGCAGGACGAAGCCAGCGAGGATCTATGGGAAAAGGTCGAGCTCAACCGGCAGTTCCATTTGAAGCTGCTCGAGCCGACGCCGCTTCGGCGCACACTGCGCATCATTGAAGAGCAGTTCGACGGCATGTCACGCGTCGTGCAGTTCATCGTGGTGGACCGGGGTACTTTTCTCGGCCACCCGCATCATGAGCATCTGCGCATTCTGAAGGCGGTGGAGAGCAAGGACACGGATGCAGCCGTCACCTTGATGCGACGCCACATTACCGATTCGACCGAGCGAGCGAGGGCCGAGCTGATCAAGCGCGAGGCCAGCAAACCGTCCGCCGCGGAATAGTCTGCGGCAGCTGTCAGGCCACAGGTCGGAGTGGTGTTCCGGGCCGCTGCCGCGTCTTCCACTTCTCGTCAACGAAGCAGCCCAGGTTCTCCGGCGCAAGCTCGCGGCCGCGAATGAGGTCGGAGGCCTTTTCACCGATCATCATGGTTGGCGAATTGAGATTGCAGCTGGGTATCATCGGCATGATTGACGCGTCGGCGACGCGCAGCCCCTCGATGCCATGGACCCGGCACTGAGGATCGACGACGGCCATCGGATCCACCCCCATCTTGCAGGTCCCACATGCGTGATAGGATGAATGCATGTGATCGCGGATATACACATCCAATTGTACGTCCGTCTGCACTTCCGGACCGGGCGAGAGTTCGCGCCCGCGAAACGCATCCATCGCCGGCTGGGCAAGCACTTCGCGGGTCAGCCGAAATGCCTTGCGCATTTCCACCCAGTCTTGATCTGCGCTCATGAAGTTGAAGAGAATTCGGGGCGGATCCATCGGATCGCCTGACCGAAGCTGCACGTGACCGCGGCTCCTGGTTCTTTGGGGGCTCAATTGAACTTGAAAGCCATGCTTCTTGAGGAAGTCCTTACTGCCCTCTTTGACGGCAATAGGAAACAGGTAGAGCTGGATGTCGGGGAACGTTATGCCGGCATCGCTGCGGATGAAGGCGCCACATTCGAAGTGATTGCTCGCCAGCACCCCGTCCTTCCTGAAGAGCCAGCGCAACGCGCCCGAGGCTTGGGCGAACGGGTTCAGGTGGCTTGCCAATGAAACTGGCTCCGGACATTCCATCTGAACCGTGCTGATCTGGTGGTCCATGAGGTTGCCGCCGACCCCGGGCAGGTCGTGCACCACCTCAATTCCGTGCGTACGGAGTTCATCCGCCGGACCAATACCGGACAGTTTCAGAAGCTTCGGCGAATTGAAGGCCCCGGCGCAAAGAACGATCTCGCGCCGCACGTTGACGCGGCAATTGCGACCGCTCCGCCGGTAGACCAACGCGACCGCACGCCTGCCCTCACAAATCAGTCGCTCCACATGGCACCGGGGACGGATCGCAAGGTTTCGTCTCTGCCGTGCGGACGCGAGATACGCGCTGGCCGTGGTCGACCGGTAACCATCGGCTGCGTTCATCGGAAAGCGGCCGAACCCTTCCTGGCAATGACCGTTGACGTCATCGGTCAGAGTATAGCCGGCTTGCTCACCGGCTTTGAGGAATGCCGCCGCGATCGGGTTGACCGGCGTGGGCGTGCTGATGCGCACTGGGCCGTCCCGCCCCTGATACGGGCTGGTTGGATCGACCCATCCTTCCAGCCGTTTGAAATAGGGCAGCACCTCGGCATAGGACCAGCCGGTGGCACCTCCGTCCCTCCAGCCCTCGTAATCCAGCGGATTGCCGCGCAGATACACCATCCCGTTGATGCTGGACGAGCCGCCGAGCACCTTGCCGCGGGGCTGTTCGATTGTCCGGTTGCCCAGGTTGGGTTCGGGCTCCGTCACGTAGTTCCAATTCAAGCTGCGGGCATTGAACGCGTACCTGGCGGCCGCCGGGATGTGTATGAGCGGACTTTTGTCACGTGGGCCGGCCTCAAGCAGCATGACCGAGACGTCAGACTCCTCCGACAGCCGCGCCGCGACAATCGCACCAGCGCTGCCGGCGCCCACGACAAGGTAATCCACGACCTCGCTGTCCATGTCCGCTCTCTATCCTGCCGACACACCGGAGATGCGATGATCCGGCCTGTCTCACACCATACATGAACACAATAATAAATAATAGATTATTTTGACAACACCTGTCATCCTCGACACCGACGCGAACCCCAGACCGCCGAGTGAAATATCGTTGCAAGGGACCTATGAATAAGAGACAGAAGCACACCATCGTGTTGTGCCGAAAAGGCAGAATGAGACATGGATGAAGATCTGAGATCGGCCGCCAAAGACGTGCTCATCAGATATGGTGGCGATGCGTTTCCCAATCTGTTTCGTTCGGCGAAGGGCAGCGTCGTTGTCGACGACGAAGGCCGGGAGATCCTGGATTTCACCTCCGGCCAGATGTGCGCAACGATTGGGCACAATCATCCGGCCATCATCTCAGCCATCAAGCACAGCTGCGACACCGCGGTACACATGTTCTCCGGTATGATCCCGGAACCTGTGGTCAGGCTCGGCAAGATGCTCGCCGATTGGCTGCCCCCGCCCCTGCAGAAATCGCTCTTTCTCAACACCGGCAGCGAGTCCAACGAAGCGGCCTTGCGGTTGGCGAAACTGACAACGGGCGGCTACGAGATCATCGCACTCGGCGGGTCGTGGCACGGGACCACCGGAGGGTCGGCGGCCGCGACCTTTGCCAGCGATCGGCGCGGCTATGGCCCCAAGGTGCCGGGCAATCATGTGATACCGGAACCCAATTCCTACCGCTGCCCGATCGAGCATTGCCGCGACGCCTGCGACATGAGCTGTCTGCGGGTCGGCCTTCAGATGTTCGACATGGCGAGCGACGGGGAACCGGCAGCGATCATTGCCGAGCCGATCATTTCCGCGGGCGGGATCATCGTGCCGCCCGAAGGCTACTTCGACGAGTTGAAGCGTGCGGCCGATGACCGTGGCATGCGGTTGATCTTCGACGAAGCCCAAACCGCCTTTGGGCGCATCGGATCGCCCTTCGCCGCGACCAGGCTCAGCGTAACGCCCGACATCATGACGGTGTCGAAGACGCTCGGCGGCGGGCTGCCGCTGTCGGCCACCATCACGTCGCCGGACATCGAGGAACAGGCGCACCGGGCGGGTTTCACGTTCTATACGAGCCATGTCTCGGACCCTCTGCCGGCCAATGTCGGCATCGCCGTGCTGGAGACGATTGCCCGCAAGGATCTGATTTCGCGCGCGGCTGCAATGGGGGAGTATCTTGTGAAGGCGCTGCGCGATCTCCAGCAACGGCATGAGGTGATCGGTGACGTCCGTGGGCAAGGCCTTCTGCTCGGCGTCGAGCTGGTAACGGATCGGCAGTCGAGAGAACCGCACCACGCGCTTGGAAGTTTGACCACTCAACGGTGCTTTGAACTTGGCCTGTCAATGAACATCCGACGCAGACCGGAACGCGGCTCTGTTTGGCGCATCGCGCCGCCGCTAACCGTCTCCCACGACGAGATCGATCGCGCGGTCACCATCCTCGATCAGGCGCTCTCGGAAAGCCTCGACAAAATCGCCCGTTAAAGCCAGCAAGGGACTCGTCATTCTTGGCTCGCAGCCAGACAAGTAATTGCAAGTATTACGATCAACCGAAGAGTTCAGTTAACTGCCCACGAAATCCCGGACAATCCCGCATTAATTCCAGCCACCTCGAAGATAACTCCAGCCAGACTACTGGAGCATCGTTCTTCATACGGGATCAGTGCGGCGAAATGGCAATCAGAGGAAAAACCGGCGCCGGCATGTTCAGTTTTTCGGCATGTTCAGTTTTTCGGCATGGGCGGCGGGGTGTAGCCTTCCCACTTGCCGGCCTCGATCCACTTTGACGGGTTCTTCGCATCCGTCCGTGGAGCCTTCTTGTAGCCCTCCGTGACGTCCGGCGGCAGAACGTATTCATCAACGCTCGCCATGCGCACCACGATGTTGTCTTTGGTGACGTTGATGACCTGAAGGTCGCGGGCGATGGTCAGCGGGCCGTCATAGGTCTTGCGGACGCCGTCCATGATCGCGGCGTTGTTTTCCGGCGACTGCACCGAATGGTAGCCGAGCGCCATGCGCGGCTTGACCTCGGCCATGACCTTGCCGAAGGCCTGGGGCTCGGTGTGGATCCGGGTCGACACATAGGTCGCCTGCTTGAGGCTCCAGCCGAAATACGCGGCCAGGGCTTCCGGCGGCAGGAAGGCCTCGTGGGAGGCGACGTCGGCACCTTTGGCGAACTTGATGTACCACTTGTTGGGATAGGTATCGCCGCCGAACACATATTTCAGGCCATTCCATTCCAGACTGTAGCTGACCGCACCGTCGAGGCTGTGAATGGCCGGCCAGGAGCGCACGGTGACGCCGTTCTCCTGGTAGACGACTTCGTTCTCCTGCTTGTAGTCGAACTCGTGCACGACGATCTGCGCTCCCTTGTCGGGCAGAGCACCGCTACGGGTTTGCAGATCCCAGGCATAGCCCTTCTGCATACCCTCAACAAAGGCCTTGGTGCCGAGTTCGGGCTTGGAGCCGCTCGGGCCGTATATGTGGATCGGCGTGTAGCGGCCGGACAGCCAGCCGCCGATGTGGAGACCCATGAAGTCGCCGACATGGTCGACGTGCAGGTGGCTGGCAAAGACCTTGTCGAGCTTGGAGAAGTCGGGCCTGATCGAAAACAGGTTTCCCATCATGCCGGAGCCGGCGTCGAACAGGAACTTGTCGCCATTGCCGAGTTCGACAAGGTAGGCGATCGACACCGCCTTCTTGGTCTGGTTCGGCATGCCGGTGCCCAGTGCGGTGATGCGCATCTCACCCTCGCCCAGGATCTCCGTGTTGGGGAAATAGCTGGAAGGATAGTTGCCGTCGACGATTTTCCGGGCGGCGCGCCCGCGAGGCAGGGCATCTTCGCGATTGGCAGGTTCCGGCGCAACGGCGGACTGAGGCTGCAATGCGGTGCGCTCAAGCCGGTCCCAGATCCCGGAATTGACGCCTGCGACGGCGACACCGACGCCGACGAAGGCGAGCATTACGAATTTCGACCCTGGCTTCATGTTTCATCGCTCCTTCGGTTGGGATTTGTTTCAAATCCGTGCGTGCCTGCTTTCCGGCGGCCGGGCGCACATTCAGACCCACGCCGAGAATGGCGGCGCGCGCCGCATGTTACATGGTGATCATATGTCAGGCTCCTCCCTGTCGGCGCGCGGCGCGTTTGCCGATACGTCCGCGCTGTGGGCCGGGCGCAGTCGGTCCCAGCGGCGGCAGGACCGCCGTCAGCGGGAATTGTTGTATTTCTGATCCAAAAGTTACAACCGTTTTCCGCACAACAGTTTCGATTGAACGGCCCGCCCACAGTCAGTCAGATGTGCAATTGGGCGCCGCCAGCCGCAGTCCATTGCATTGTGTTTTTGACCGCCTGCTGCTCAACGGAGAGCGACCGCGATCCTGCATGCACCGCCAGGCAAAGGGTTCTGCCGTCCCGAACAACAGGTTCGATCGGGGGCTATCGCGACGGGGCACTCGACAATCTGGCCTTCAACCAACGGGCGCTGAACGTCAATGCCTTCGCAACCTGGCTGGAACCGAAAATGGGCCTGGAGCTGTCGGCGTCGGCTGGAACAACGTTCAATGGAGAGAATTCCGACACCGGCTACGAAACCGAAGACGAGTTCCATCTGGAGTTCGCCGAGCTCAAACGGCTCAAGGAAATCGAGACCATAATGCTCAAGCAACGGGCTGACGCCGTCGTCGACGGAGCGCTCACGGACCGGCAGTAACCGCGGCACTTGCGGAAAGCCCGTTATCAAAGCAAC
>JBPCWF010000517.1:0-3655 GCA_051009775.1 Hyphomicrobiales bacterium
GATGCCGTAGCCGTTGGTCGAGAGCCCGTGCATGCGGTAGATCGGCGCCGGCATCGGCGCGCGCAGATAGGCGCCGTGGTCGTCCCAGTGTTTGAGCCGCACGGCCGAGACCATGCCATCATCGTCGAACGCGGCCTCGATTTCGGTCACCCGGTTGGGCGCGCTGCTTGATGCCGAGAGATGCTCGAGCCGGTCCTCGATCCACTTGACCGGCTTGCCGGCCTTGCGCGCGGCGATGCACAGGATGACGACATAGGGAAAGATGGTCAGCTTGGAACCGAACGAGCCGCCGGAGTGCTGCGGGCTGCGATGGCGCAGCTTGCTGCCGGGTATCCTGAGCGACTTGGCCATCACGGGATGGATCGAGAACGGACCCTGGAAGTTGGAGGTGACGTCGTAGGAGCCGCTGTCGGGCTGGTAGTCCGCGATCACCGCGTAGGTCTCCATCGGCGTGATCGAGTTGCGCGGATAGCGGATTGTGAGTGCGGTGGTCCTCGGCTCCGCGGCGAAGGCTGCGTCCGGCTCGCCATGGACGAAGGTCCGCTCCGAAACCACATTCGAAGTTGCGCCGGGATGCAGCACGTAAGCCTCGGGCAAAGCGGCCTCGACCGGGTCGACCATTGCCGGCAGAGGTTCATACTCGACCTCGATCAGGTCGAGCGCATCTTCGGCCACATAGCGGTCGCTCGCGCAGACGATCGCCACGGGTTCGCCGACATAGCGGACCCGGTCGGTGGCGATGCCGTAATATTCCATCGGGTTGGCGAAGCCGACGATCAGGGGATCGCACAGGACCTCCACATCCTTGCCGGTCACTACCGCCTTGACGCCGCGCAGGGCCAGAGCCGCTTCGATGTCGATGCCGCGGATATGGGCGTGCGGGTAGGGCGAGCGCAGGATGGCGGCGTGGAGCGTGCCCGGCGCCACGGGCAGGTCGTCGATGAACTTGCCCTGGCCTTTGAGCAGGGGCGGGTTCTCCCGGCGCAGTACCCGCTGCCCGACATAGCGTTCCTGTGCCGCGCTGCCGCTCTCGTCCGCGGTTGCGGTCTGGTCACTCATGATGCAGCAGGTCTCCCCTGACGACAGTTCCGCCCCGGCCCAATAATTGTCCAGGCGGGGGCAGGTGTCGAGTGGCTTCACACGCCATTCCGCTTGACGGCACAATTCTGCCGGTACATTTATATACGACGTGTATAAATCTCTGTCCAGCGCAGGAGGCGGAACCCTTTGACCTGGCTGATCGGCATCGATGTGGGCGGTACATTTACGGATTTCTATGCCGTGTCCACGGCGGACGGAAGCGTGCGGCTCTATAAGCATCCCTCGACGCCGGCCAATCCGTCCGATGCGATTGTCGATGGTCTGGAGGCCATGTGCCGGGAGTTCGCGATCGTGCCGTCAGAGGTCGAACGCATCGGCCATGGCACCACGGTCGCCACCAATGCGCTGATCCAGCGGACCGGGGCCAAGGTCGCCCTGATCACGACAAAAGGCTTTCGTGACCTTCTGGAGATCGGGCGCCAGACCCGGCCGCATATGTATTCCCTGCAGGACGATCACCCGGAACCGCTGGTGCCGCGCGAGTTGCGGTTCGAAATCGCCGAACGCCTCTTGAGCGACGGGTCGGTGCATGTGGCGCTGGCCGAGGGCGATACGTCAGCGACGGTGCGCAGGGCGCTCGCCAGCGGTGCCGATGCGGTCGCCGTCTGTTTCCTTTTCGCCTATGTCAATCCGGTGCACGAGCGCCGGGTCGGGACGGCGATTTCACAACGCTCAGGCGATCTTCCGGTCTCGCTGTCGAGCGACGTGCAGCCCGAGTTCCGCGAATACGAACGCTTCTCCACCACCGTGCTCAATGCCTATCTGCAGCCGATGTTCAGGGAGTATCTGGGCCAGCTGAGCAGCAAGATCGGGGCAAGCTACGGCCGCGCCGCACTGGGCATCTACCAGTCGTCGGGCGGCATGATGTCGGTCGGGACGGCGCGCCGCTTTCCGGTCCGCACCGCGCTGTCCGGGCCGGCAGCCGGCGTCGTCGGGGCGGTCCATGTTGCGCGGGCGTCGGAGCGGCCCAATCTGATCACGCTCGATATGGGCGGGACCAGCGCCGACGTCGCGCTGATCCGCAACTATCAGACCGGGGTCGGCCATGACCGCTCGGTGGCGGACTTTCCGATCCGGCTGCCCATGGTCGACATCCACACGGTCGGCGCCGGCGGCGGCTCGATCCTGTGGTTCGACCGGGACGGCCTGGCCAAGGTCGGCCCGCAGAGCGCCGGCGCCGATCCGGGCCCGGCCTGCTACGGACGCGGCGGCACGCAACCCACCGTCACCGACGCCAATCTGGTTCTGGGCCGGCTCGGCGGCGGCGGGCTGATCGGCGGGCGCATGACGCTCGATGACGGTCTCGCGCGCAAGGCGTTTGCGCCGGCCGCCAAGCGGCTGGGCTATTCGGTCGAGAAGACCGCGCTCGGCCTCCTGGGTATCGTCACCGCGAACATGGTGCGCGCGATCCGCACCGTGTCGGTCGAGCGCGGACACGACCCCCGGGACTATGTGCTGATGGCGTTCGGCGGCGCGGGACCGCTTCATGCCGGCGACGTGGCGCGCGCGCTCGGCATCAGGGAAGTCCTGGTCCCCGCACATCCGGGCATCCTCTGCGCCCAGGGTCTGGTCGTCTCCGATCTCAAGGAGGACTTCGTTCACTCCCGGCGCCTGCCTCTGGATGCCGCCTCGCTCAAACAGCTGCGCGGCGTCGTCAAGGCGCTCAACGGCGAGGTGGCGGCGTGGTTCGAGCGCGAAGGGGTGAGCCGCAGCGGGCGGGCGGTCGAAGCGGTGCTCGACCTGCGCTATGTCGGACAGAATTTCGAGCTGCCGGTTCACCTTGCCCGCACCACGGGGGCCAGGGCGCCGGGCCTGCCGCCGCTCGGCAGGCTGCACGAGCTGTTCTTCGAAGCGCACCGGCAGCATTACGGCTTTCACAACCCGGACGACCCGGTCGAAGTCGTCAATGTGCGTCTGACGGCGCGCGGAACCCTGAGCGTGGCAACAGCCGCGCCGGCACGGCGGAAACGGGCGCGGCTGCAGCCCATCGCCCATCGGCCGGTCCATTTCACCGCGGCCCGCGCAGTCCGCACCCCGGTCTATGATCGTGCCGCGCTTGCCCCCGGCCATGGGATCGTGGGTCCGGCGATCATCCAGCAGCTCGACTCCACCACGGTGGTGCATCCCGGTGATACCCTGCACGTGGACGAGGCCGAGAACTTCCTCATAGAGAATGCGCAATGACCGACCGTCTCGACCCGATCACCCTTGAGATCATCGCCAACGGCCTGCGCTCGGCGGCGGACGAATCCTTCGTTGCGCTGATGAAGAGCGCCTATTCGACCAACATCAAGGAACGGCGCGATCATTCCACCGCGATTGTCGACCCGACCGGCCGGCTCATCGTCCAGGCCGCCGACAGCCTGCCGATCCACATCGCCTCGATGATGGGACTGATGCAGCATCTGCTCGAGAAGTTCGGCGGCGACATCCATGAGGACGATATCTTCGTCGCCAACGACCCGCATGTCGCCGGCGGCACCCATCTGCCCGACATCAACATGGCGACGCCGATCTTCCATGACGGGCAGCTCATCGGCTTCATGTGCAATAT
>JBPCWF010000518.1:0-3599 GCA_051009775.1 Hyphomicrobiales bacterium
AGCTGGTCCCGGTCAAGCTGCGCCGCTGCTGCCCCGCGCTCGGCGGCGCCCTGTCGTGGAGCGAACCCCAGCCCCTGAGCGCGTTCGAGAGCTCCAGCCCGTTCTTCGGGCTCAAGATTTCGCCCGACATCAACGTCAAGCGCCAGGTCCTGGCGCAGCCGAGCGCCGATCTCGCCGACCGCACATGGGCGCGGCTGGCGGACGGCACGCCGCTCGTGACCGCCGCCAAATCGGGCAACGGCCTGGTCGTCCTGTTCCATGTGCCGGCCAATCCGGAATGGTCGAACCTGCCGATGTCCGGCCTGTTCGTCGAAATGCTGCAACGTATTGTCGAGCTGTCGCAGGGCGCGGCGCTGGGCGACGGCTCGGTGCCCTCGGCGAGCGCTGCGACCGCGGCGGCCTACACCCCGCTGCGCACCCTCGACGGATTCGGCGACCTGGTCGATCCGCCGCCGGCGGCGGCTCCGATCGCGGCGGAAAAAGTCGCGACCGTCGAGCCCCAACCGCAGCATCCTCCGGGGCTCTACCGGCGCGGCGGCCACACATATGCACTCAATCTGGCGAAGACCAATGCCAGCCTCACCGCGCTGCCGGACCCGCCCGCGGGCGTCACCGCCGTCGCCTACCAGACGGCGCCCCAGGAACCGGTGCGCGGCATTCTTCTGGTGATTGCCGTGATCCTTCTTCTGATCGACGGTCTCGCCGTCCTGGTTCTGTCCGGCCGGCTCGGCCTGTCGTGGTCGCACAGCGCCACCGCGGGGCTCGCCCTGGTCGCGGCACTGGCCTTGACCCCGGTCCCCCGCGCGCTTGCCCAGGACGCGTCCGCGTCCGGCGATCTGGCGCTTCAGTTCGCCGCGCGCGCGTCCCTCGATACCCGGCTCGGCTATGTCATCACCGGCAACGCCACGGTGGACAACATCAGCCTGTCCGGCCTGACCGGCCTGAGCGCCATCCTGCGCGACCGTACGGCGCTGGAACCCGCCGCCCCGATCGGCGTCAATATCGACCGCGACGAGATCGTCTTCTTCCCGCTGATCTACTGGCCGGTGATGCCCGACGCCCAGGCGCCGTCGGAGCAGACGGCGGCCAAGATCGACGCCTATCTCAAAAACGGCGGGACCATATTCTTCGACACGCGCGATCATCAGATCTCGCTGCCCAACCTGACCGCCGACGAAGTCTCGCCGAGCCAGAAGGCCCTGCGCCGGGTTCTGTTCAACCTCGATGTGCCGTCGCTCGAGATCGTCCCCGCCGACCACGTCCTGACCAAGGCCTTTTACCTGCTGCAGAGCTTTCCCGGCCGCTGGGCCGGCGGCCGTCTCTGGGTCGAGGCCTCGCAGTCCGACGAGGCGGTGCAGCGGCGGCGCGGCTCGTCCAACTTCGACGGCGTCTCGTCGATCATCATCGGCTCCAACGACTATGCCGCCGCCTGGGCCACCGATGGCCGCGGCAAGTCGCTTTATCCGGTCGTGCCCGGCGGCCCGCGCCAACGCGAAATGGCCTACCGCACCGGCATCAACATCGTGATGTACGCCCTCACCGGCAACTACAAGGCCGATCAGGTCCATGTGCCGGCCCTGCTCGAACGGCTGGGCCAATAGATGGCGTGGTCGGTCTTCATAGATCCGCTGGTGCCGCTCTGGGTGATCTGGACGCTTGGCGCCGCCGCTCTTGTGGCGGTCGCGTTCGGCCTGGTGCTGCGTGCCCGCGGCGCCCTGATCCGCATGCTTGCAACGCTTGCCTTGCTGCTCGGCCTGCTCAACCCCGTGGTCCAGGAGGAGGAGCGCGAAAGCCTCACCGACATCGCGGTGGTGGTCACCGACCACAGCCTGAGCCAGGCCCTGGCCAACCGGCTGGAGCGCACGGACAAGGCGCGCGAGGCGCTCGCCAAGCAGCTCGACGCCCTCGACAATCTGGAAGTCCGCTGGGTCACCGCCGGGCGCAGCGATGCTGCCTCCAATGGCGAGACCCGGCTGTTCTCCAACCTGTTCACCGCGCTGTCGGACGTGCCGCCGGACCGCTTCGCCGGCACCATATTGCTGACCGACGGCCAGGTGCACGACGTGCCGGAGGATCTGGCGGAATCGGGCTACGACGGTCCGGTCCACTCGATCCTGACCGGCCAGCGCAACGAGCGCGACCGCCGCATCGTGGTCGAACGCGCGCCGCGCTACGGCATTGTCGGCGAAAGCCGAAGCGTCAAGTTCCGCGTCGAGGACGATGGCGGCGCGGAGGCGGTCGAGGTGACCATCTCCGTCGACGGCAAGGAGCAGCGCAAGGTCACGGTTCCGGTCGGCCGGTCGGTCGAGTACCCGCTCGAGATCGAACACGGCGGCCAGACCGTAACCGATCTGTCGGTGGCGCTCGCCAAGAACGAACTGACGCCGCACAACAACCGCGCGGTGTTCACCACCGACGGGGTGCGCGAACGCCTGCGGGTTCTCCTGGTGTCCGGCGAGCCGCATCCCGGCGAGCGCACCTGGCGCAATCTTCTGAAAGCCGACGCCGCGGTGGATCTGGTGCATTTCACCATCCTGCGCCCGCCGGAGAAGCAGGACGGCACGCCGATCCGCGAACTGTCGCTGATCGCCTTTCCGACCCGGGAGCTATTCTCGGTCAAGCTCAACGAGTTCGACCTGATCATCTTCGACCGCTATCAGCGCCGCGGCGTGCTGCCGATGCTCTATCTGTCCAACGTGGCCAACTATGTCGAGCAGGGCGGCGCCGTGCTGGTCGCCGCCGGTCCGGCCTTCGCCACGCCGCTCAGCCTGCACCGCACGCCGCTGTCGGGCGTGCTGCCGAGCAGCCCGACCGGACAGGTGACGGTGACGCCCTACCAGCCGCGCATCACCGATCAGGGCACGCGCCACCCGGTCACCCGCGCCCTGCCCGGCGGCCGCGAGGACCCGCCCACCTGGGGCCGCTGGTTCCGGCTGATCGATGTCGAGCGCCGCGAGGGCGATGTCCTGATGGCCGGGCCCGGCGAGAAGCCCCTGGTCATTCTCAACCGCAAGGGCCAGGGACGGGTCGCCCAGCTCCTGTCGGACCATTCCTGGCTGTGGGCCCGCGGCTATGAGGGCGGCGGCCCGCAGGCGGAGCTCCTGCGCCGCATCGCCCACTGGCTGATGAAGGAACCGGATCTGGAAGAAGAGGCCCTGAGCGCGCGTTTCGACGGCCGCCGCCTGACCGTCGAGCGGCGCACCATGGCCGACAGCGTCGACCCGGTCACCATCACATCGCCCTCCGGCAAGCAGGAAGAGGTCACCCTGAGCGAGAGCGAGGCCGGCGTCTGGCGCGCCCAGATCGAGGCGGAAGAGGTCGGCCTGCACCGTCTCGGCGACGGCAAGCTCTCCGCCGTGGCCGCGGTCGGCAATGCCAACGCCCGCGAGCTGCAGGATGTCAGGACGACCGCGTCGGTTCTCAAGCCGATCGCCGAGAAGACCGGCGGCGGCGTTTTCTGGCTCGGCGACGGCAAGGCCACGTCGCTCGATCTGCCCCGCGTCAGAATGGCCACGGCCGGCCGGCGCATGGCCGGCACCAGCTGGCTCGGGCTCAAGCAGAACGATTCCTATGTGGTGAAATCCCTGCGCAGCGTGCCC
>JBPCWF010000519.1:0-5009 GCA_051009775.1 Hyphomicrobiales bacterium
CCCTCCTGCTGCAGCCCCATGGCGTCCGGAAAGACCATGAGGGGATAGGCCTCGGCCAGATCGGGGATCGCATCGAACCGGCGGCGCTCGACCAGCGCGTCGGCCAGCCGGGCGGCCCGGGCCTCGAAATGGGGGCGGATCTCGCGCATGGCCTGCGGCGAGAGGATGCGCGCCATCACGCCCCGTGTCCTGTCGTGGAGCGGCGGGTCGACCTCGAGCACGATGCTCTTCGGCCGCCAAGGCGTTACTTTCCGGAAATCGTCGAGGCCGACGCCGGCGCTCGAGATGAAGGTCTCCCAGTCGGTCAGCGCCGCGTGGACGTCCGCGTGGCGCGCCATGCTCCAGATGCCGTAGCGCTCCAGATAGACCACCGGGCCGAGCTCGCGCAGCTCTTCGTGAAACGGATAGGGATCCGCAAGGAAATCGTCCGAAAACGGATCGATGTCCGAAACCGGACAGGACGTATCGGCGGTTGCGGTGTCGGTCATCGGCGCATGCTGACCCAATGGGCGCGCTCTGGCAATATCGGATCGACCATGCCCCGGCCCGGGCGCGGTTCGTCGCGTGTCGCAGTGGCGCGAAGTCTGCTATTGGATCGCGGTATGAGGCAGACACAATCGAGCAGGAAAACACAGATCGTCGTGGTCGGCGGCGGCGCGGGCGGGCTCGAGCTGGTCGCCAGACTGGGCAAGGCCTTCGGCCGCAAGGCGTACGACATCATCCTGGTCGAGCGCAACCGGACGCATATCTGGAAGCCGCTCCTGCACGAGGTCGCCGCCGGCTCGCTCGACGCCAATCTGGACGAGGTCGGCTACCGCAGCCACGGATACCGGTGGGGTTACAGGTTCTTCTACGGCTCGCTCGAGGCGATCGACCGCGACGCCCGCGAGGTGGTGATCGCGCCGATCCTCGACGAGGACGGCTCGGAGATCATCGGCCGGCACCGCATCCGATACGACTATCTGGCGCTGGCCGTCGGGTCCGTGTCGAACGATTTCGGCACGCCCGGGGTGCGCCAGCACTGCATCTTCCTCGATACCCGCATGCAGGCGGACCGGTTCCGGCAGAAACTTCTCAACCATTGCCTCCGGGTGTCGCGCAACATGGCGGCAGATGAGACCGCGGAGGATCACGTCGAGGTCGTCATCGTCGGCGGCGGAGCCACGGGCGTCGAACTCGCGGCCGAGCTCTACAACGCGGCGGCGGCGCTGGGGCACTACGGGCTTGAGGTGTTCGACGAGAGCCGCCTGAAGATCACGCTGATCGAGGCGGGCGAGCGCATCCTCCCGGCCCTGCCGGAAAAACTCGCCGGCGCCGCCCATGAAGAGCTCGAAAGTCTCGGCGTCCGCGTGGTGACCGGCGTGCAGGTCGTCGAGGCGACCAAGGACGGAGTGAAAACCGGCTCGGGCGAGTTCATTCCAGCCGATCTCAAGGTCTGGGCCGCCGGCGTCAGGGGGCCCGAATTCCTCAAGGACATCGGCGGGCTCGAGACCAACCGCGCCGGCCAGCTTGTCGTGCGGCCGACGCTCCAGACCACCCGGGACGAGCGGATCTTCGCGATCGGGGACTGCGCGGCCTGTGCACTCGGTGATGACGGCAATCTTGTGCCGCCGCGCGCCCAGGCAGCACATCAGATGGAGAGCACTGTTTTGAAGAACATCAGGCATCTGATTGCGGGCGAACCGCTCAAGCCCTTCGCCTATCACGACCACGGGTCTTTGGTGTCGCTCAGCCGGTTCTCAACGGTCGGCAGCATGATGGGCAATCTCATCGGCGGCCGCATGGCGATCGAGGGCCGTCTTGCACGGCTGGTCTACGTTTCACTCTACCGCATGCACCTGATCGCGATCCACGGCTGGCTGAAGGGCGCGCTGATGATCCTGATCGGCCATGTCAACCGCATCGTCCGGCCCAAGTTGAAGCTGCACTAGCGGTCGGTGAAGGCGTTCGCCGTGAGAGACCCGTGTCGAGCGCGGGTATGACAACCGATTGATTTTACGGCAACAATCGGTCATTGCCGGACTTGATCCGGCAATCTTTAACTGTTTCGGCGCAGCTCAGTGAAAGCGGTTGAGCTCACCCCGGCGGCCGGCGAAATGGGAGCGCCGGTGCTTGCCCCGGCCGTAATAGTGATACTCGACGACGCCGAAATGGCAGCGCATGTGCCAGCCGCCGCGGCCGTCGGGATAGAACTCGGCGGAGCCTTCCATCCTGATGCGCCCGACTTCGGAGAACACGAAGCGCAATCCGTCGCGCGAACCCTGACGCATGTCGATGCCGCCGAAGCGGGCGTGCCTGCGGCCGTCGGCGTAGAGCAGCATGGTCATGCCGGCAACCACGTCGCCCTCGGGAACCTGCCACACGCCGGTGCAGCGCAGCCGGTCGCGGGCGGTGCGGCCGGCATTGGCCGGGAACGGAATGTCGGGCGGATGCCGTCTTGGCTGCGCAGGGCGTGATGCGACGGCGTCCTGGATTATGTCCAGGGTTTCCGGGTCCTGCAGCCCGCGCCGTTGGGTTGGCGCCACGGCGACCGAGACCCAGTTGACGCCATGGCCGAGCACATGGCGTACGTCGAGATAGCTGACCGGGTGGAGCCCGCGGGCATCCGGGCTCGGCGCACGCCAGGTGATCAGGCGGCGCGTGCGCCTGACATAGTCGACGCCGGCGCCCTTGCAGACGAAGACCCAATGGCCGGGATAGAGCTCGTAACCCCTGAGATGGTCGGGCACCCGGAGGCAGGCCGCCGAGGCCGGCTGGGCCAGAGTGATGGCGAGCGCACAGAGGGCTCCAAGGGCAATCGGCGTCCGTCTCACGATCCGCTTGCGGTCGGCTGTCGCAGGCATGGCTTGAGACTAGCCGATGCTACCCGCCGGGGGAAAGGGAGTGATCAACACAGGATCGTGCGCACGCAGCCGCAGCTTCTCGGTTTCCGGTTGATCGAAATTATGGAGTCTGGTCTACAAAGCCCCCTTGGTTTCAAGCCAGGAGCGCCCGTTGACGTGACGGACCAACCAACTTCAGCCCAACCCAAGCAAGGCCAAGCGGCGCTCTTCGTGTTCGTCACCGTGATGATCGACGCCATCGGCATCGGCATCATCATCCCCGTAATGCCGGATCTGATCCGGGAACTGACGGACCAGCCGTTGAGCGCGGCGGCCCTGTGGGGCGGCTATCTGAGTTTCGTCTACGCGCTCATGCAGTTCGTGTTCGGCCCGACCATCGGCAATCTGTCGGACCGGTTCGGCCGGCGGCCTGTGCTCCTGGTCTCGCTCGCCGCGCTCGGTATCGACTACCTGGTCATGGCCTTCGCGCCGTCCTTGTGGGTGCTGTTCGTCGGGCGGCTGCTCGCCGGCATCGCGGGCGCCACCTACTCGACCGCCAATGCGTTCATCGCCGATGTCAGCCCGCCGGAAAAACGGGCGCAGAATTTCGGGCTGATCGGAGCCGGCTTCGGGCTCGGCTTCGTCATCGGACCGGTGATCGGCGGCGTGGTCGGCGAGTTCGGCAGCAGGGAACCGTTCATGGCAGCCGCCGCGCTCGCCTTCCTCAATTTCGCCTATGGCCTGTTCGTGCTGCCGGAATCGCTTGCGCCCGGGAACCGCCGTGGGTTCTCCTGGGCCCGCGCCAACCCGCTGGGCGCCGCAAAGCAGATCGCAAGGTTCCCGATGGTCGCCTGGTTCTTCTTCGCCGTGTTCCTGTTCGATCTGGCGCACTACGTCTACCCGGCGGTCTGGAGCTTCTACACCAAGGAGGCTTTCGCATGGTCGAATGCGCAGGTGGGCCTGTCGCTCGCGGTGGTCGGGATCGGCTTTGCCGTCGTTCAGGGCGTGCTGATCCGCAGGATTATCCCGGCGCTCGGCGAGGCCAGGACGGCAGTCTGGGGCTTCGTGCTGTCGATCGCCGGGCTGGTCGGCCTGGCCTTCGCGAGCGAGGGGTGGATGGTCTATGCGCTGATGCCGGTCACCGCGCTCGGCGCGATCATCACGCCGGCGCTCACCGGGCTGATGGCGAACCAGATCCCGGACGACGGCCAGGGCGAGCTGCAGGGTGCGCTGTCAAGCGTCATGGGCGTCACCCTGATCATCTCGCCGGTCATGATGACCCAGCTGTTCGGCCATTTCACGAAAGCAGGCGCTGCACCCTATTTTCCGGGCGCGCCGTTCCTCGCGGCCGCGGTTCTGATGGCGGCGGCGCTGATCCCCTTCTGGATCGGCCTCAGGCGTCCGCTTCGGGCTTGACCTGCCGGTTATTGGCCACTGTAAGATAGGCTGCCTATAAGGGAGGGTCAGATGATCTTGAAGGTTGGGCTCGACGCCGGTGTTTCAGTTGTGGCAGTTCTGTTCGCCGGAGCGGCACTCGGGCATGGACCGAAGCACAACCCGGTTCGTCATTTGCCCATGATCACAGATGGCTATCTCATGTGGACCCTGTTGGAAGGCGGCGAACCGCTCGAGACCGCGATGCCGGCGTTCAAGGAGGTGTTGTCTGACAGCGAGCGCTGGCAGATCATCCGCTACTTGAACGGAGGCTTTCCGTCTTCGTGATCCGCCCTCGTACGCCCGGCGTAAGCGCATCAGGCTTTGGACAATATCGCAGATGAACATCGCACGACGGGATGTGTTGAAGTCGATTGCCGGCGCTGCTGCCGCAGTGGCTCTGCCAATCGATAGCTACCGCCATGAGGTGAGCGCCGGGCAGACACCAATCGTCCTGAAGGCGCGCAAAGGCGAGGTGCCGCTCGCCCGCGGCCTGGACGGCGCCGGCGATACCGAGATCTGGGGATATGACGGTTCGGTGCCCGGGCCGACGATCCGCTGCCGCAGGGGCGAGCCGGTCCATGTCAGGCTGGTCAACCAGTTGGGCGAGCCGACCACCATCCACTGGCACGGCCTCCGGATCGACAATGCCATGGACGGCGTGGTTGGCCTGACCCAGGACGCGGTGGAGCCCGGCGGCAGTTTCGACTATGTCTTCACGCCGCCCGATGCGGGTTCGTTCTGGTATCACAC